>DAOMSB010000011.1:0-53438 GCA_035446145.1 Promineifilum sp. (SeqCode)
CGTTATGGCGCAAGACGTGGGAGGTGGGGGAGCATGGGAAGGGGGCGGAGGGGTATGAGGGGTTCACTATGAGCTGACCCCGAATTCGTAGGCATCGAGATAAGGTGGGTAATCAAACCAATCCTGGGGGTGCAGGATGAGGCACCGGGGGTGGTATACGTGGGCTACAACTTCAACCCATCCCCACCCTCAATCAACCCCCTCAACCGCCCCCCAAACCGCGCCGCCGGCGCGCCATCGACAATATCATGGTCGAAGCTCAGCGTGACGCTCAGATATTCGCGCGGCTCGATGCGGCCGTCGACAATCCCCGGCTTCGTGGCGATGCCGCCCAGGGTCAGATTGAGCGTGTAGAGCGGGATGGGGATGCCCCAGCCGCCACCCTCGCCGAACATGCCCACGGCCGTGACGCTGGCCGTGCCGCCGATGCGCTTTAGCCAATGGGGATTGAGCGGCAGGATACGATAGACCAGCCCGCGCAGAAAGCCGGGTATCCGCACGTACCAGCGCATCAGGCTCAACGTTTGTTCGCCGTGGCTGCGGTCAGGGTTTTGCTGGACATGACGGATTTCGTCGTGCAATTCACGCACGCTGCGGCGATTGACGGCCCGCACCACGTAGGCCAGCGGGAAACGGCGGCCTTCCAGCTCGATCTCGATGATCGTGTTCACGTCCACGTCGTCGAACAGCACCAGCCTGCCGCGCCAGTCGCGGCAGGCGTGGATCATCTTGTCCTCGGCCACGGCTGCTCCGACGCAATGGAGCACGAAAGCCGTGAACGACAGCGATTCACCGGTGCGTGCCTTGTATTCGCGCAGCAGGCGACGCGGCTCGGTCACATCATACTCCACCAGGCCGTGGATCATGTGCTTGCGACTGCCGGCATGCATCGCATCCAGCACCAGCCGCCGCGACAAGGGAAAAGGACGAACAGCAAAACCCTCGTCATGCTCTTTTTTCATGGGGCCAGTATGACATACCGCGCCGCCCCGGTTCAATGACAAACGGCCGAAAAATTGGCGCGAATTGTCATGATCAACTGCTGTAGAAACCGAGTTTCTCGGAAGAAACTCGGTTTCTAAGCGCAGCTCACTGGAAAATCTGTGAAATTGGTGTAATCTGTGGTTCCTTCTTCTCTTATCAGGAGATATCAACTATGTCACAATACGCTCACGGTGGCGAACTCGTCGCCCGTTCGCTGGCGGCCCAGGGCGTCCGCACCATCTACACCCTCTGCGGCGGCCACGTCGCGCCCATCTACGACGGCTGCCTGAACCACGACATCGCCGTCATCGACTTTCGGCACGAGCAGGCGGCCGCCCACGCCGCCGACGCCCACGCCCGGCTGACGCGCAATATAGGCGTGGCCCTCGTCACCGCCGGGCCGGGCGTCACCGATGCCGTCACCGGTGTCGCCAACGCCTGGCAGGCCCGCAGTCCAATGATCCTGCTCGGCGGGGCCGCGCCACTCAAGACAAAGGGCATGGGCGCGCTGCAGGAAATGCCGCAAGTGGAGATGTTCCGCACCTTCACCAAGGCCGCCTTCACTATCGAGCGCACCGAGGACATCCCCGAACGAATGGCCGAGGCCTATCACGCCGCCCTCAGCGGCCGCCCCGGCCCGGTCTTCATTGAACTGCCGTTCGACGTGCTGTTCAATGCCGTCGATTCGCCGGAGCGAATGCCCGACCGGGTGACCATCGACCCCGTCGCACCGCCGGTCGACGCCGTGCAGGCCATGTTCGACCTGCTGCGCGCCGCCGAGCGGCCGCTCATCATCGCCGGGACGCAGGTCTACTGGGACGGCGCGAGCGACGCCCTGCGCGAGCTGACCGACCAGACGGCCATCCCCGTCTTCACCAACGGTGCGGGGCGCGGCACGTTGTCGATGGACCACCCCCACTGCTTCAAGGCCACGCGCGGCAAGGCGCTGCGGGCGGCCGACGTCGTCCTGCTCATCGGCACGCCACTCGACTTCCGCCTCAAGTACGGCCGCGAGGACTGGAATCCCGACAGCAAGCTGATCCAGATCGAGAACGACGCCGCCGAACTGAACCACAACCGGACAGCCGATGTGGCCCTGACGGCCGACGCCCGGCTGGTGCTGGAGGCGCTGGCCGAGGGGCTGCAAGGCATCCGCTTCCAGCCGTGGCTGGATCAGGTGGCCGAGTGGGAGCGGGCGCGCAACGAGAAGCAGGCGGCGTGGGAAGCGCTGGAAGACGCGCCGGTGAATCATTTCCGCTTCGCGGCCGAGGTCAATCGCTTCGTGGACGGGAACACTATCGTCATCGGCGACGGCGGCGATATCGTCAGCGCCTGTGCCAAGGTGCTCAAGGTTACTCAACCGGGGCAATGGCTCGATCCCGGCCCACTGGGCTGCCTGGGTGTCGGCGCGCCGTTCGCCGTCGCCGCGCAACACCTCTACCCCGACCGGCACGTGCTCATCATCAGCGGCGACGGCTCGTTCGGGCTGAACGGCTTCGAATTCGACACGGCCGCGCGCTTTGGGCTGCCCATCGTCGCCATCGTCGGCAACGACGCCGGGTGGGGGCAGATTCGCGGGCCGCAGGTGCAGATGGTCGGCGCGGAGCGGGCCATCGCCACCTCGCTGGCTCCCACGCGCTACGACAAGGTGGTCGAGGCGCTGGGCGGCTACGGCGAACTGGTCGAGGATCCGGATGGCGTTCTCCCCGCGCTGGAACGGGCTTTCGCTTCAGGGTTGCCGGCTTGCATCAACGTGATGCTCGACCCGGCGGGGATGAGCAAGACGGGGGCGAGTTCGCCGTATATTGTGTGATGGATTGGATGGAATCCGAATCACCAGACAATTGGTACAAGTCGCGCGTTTGTGAGATCCTCATCCCGCGTAACAAGGCTGACATCCAAGCCCAAGGATTGGATATAGAGCGCTGTTGCCACTATCAGCCTATCGTGCAATTCTGTTATTCGGGAAGCCTCTGAAGTGAGGCTGAGCTTGAAGATATCCAGCGTAAGTGGATGGATTTCAAAGCGATGGTCTTTGGCAAGAGAATCGATCAAGTAGGCAACGGAAGGAATCTTCGTTCGACCATGGCCGATAATGATTCCCGCCTCAGCCAGGACGATTATCGGCACAACCAAATGACTCTCGACTGCCGATATCTTGGCTTGGGCACGTGATCCGAGACGTCGATTCCCTTCCAAATACCAGAGCAGTGAATGAGTATCAAGGACGAAACTACTCACCGCTTAATTCGCGCTCGGATGGCCGCCATTCGGCAATGACGTAATCTTCAATGGTCGAGAACGGGCCATCGAAGTCACGGAATTCTCCAAATTGGAGAGTTTCCGTCTTTTTGAGGGGAGAGGGAATCAGCGTTTCGAGAATACCATGCATCAATCGCACCCGATATTCGGGTGGCAATAAACTGATTCGTTCCAGCAAGGCTTCCAAATCCCGATTGTCGATGATCATCGTTCAACTTCCCGAAAAGTTTCTATCCAGCCAAATCTTACCATAGCGGACTACCTGTTTCAAACAACACGCCGCCTTTTAAACAGCAACTCTTACATAATCCCCTCAAAAAACGCCGGCCGCTGCGCCAGATACCGGTTCACAATCGCCACGGCCTCTTCCACTCCCCGCTCGGCCTGAATCCGCCGCCCCATCTCGGCCGCCCGCGAGCGCATTGCCTCATCGCTTGTCGCCGTCTCAATGGCCGCGGCAAGACGCCCGGCCGTCAACTCGCTCTGTGAAATGGGGCGCGGCCCCGCACCAAGTTCATATACCCGGTCGCCCCAGAACGGCTGGTCGCCGAAGAAGGGCACGACGACGTTGGGCACGCCCGCCCGCAGTCCCACGTGGGTTGTGCCGACGCCGCCGTGATGGACGACGGCCGCCATGTGCGGAAAGAGCCAGTCGTGGGGCACGGCGTCGAGTCGCAGCACCGAATCGGGCAGGTCGCCCTCGGCCAGCCCGGCCCACCCACTGAGCAGTACCCCGCGCCGCCCGCTCAGCCGCAGCGCCTCCAGCGTGACGGCCGTCAGCCGTTCCGGGTCGTTGCCGGTCATGCTGCCGAAGCCGACGTAAACCGGCGGCTCGCCCGAAGCCAAAAATGTCGCCAGGGCCTCAGATGGCGTGTAAGCCGGATCGTCCTGGAACCAGAAGCCGGTGACGAATGCTGACTCGTTCCAGTCGTGTGGCTTGGGCAGCACCGTCGGACTATAGCCGTGGACGACCGGCAAGCGCCGCCGCAACATGTCCAGAAATGGCCCGCCGAAGGAAAACGGCCGCAACTTCAACAGATCGCGCCGGACGTCGTTCATGATCGGCCGGATCATCTGCCAGAACAGTTGTCCGCCGATGACGTGGGTCGCGTAGTTGAACAGCGCGCCGCCCTTGTGTCGGGTAGGGAAGATAGCGCTGGGGAACTCGCGGGTCGGGTTGACCGGTTGCAAATAGCTTTGAATGAACGGCTTGCCCAGCTTTTCGGCGACGTTATAAGCCGTATAAAAAGCGGGGCCGGAGAACAGGATCAGATCCGTGCCGTCGCAGGCCGCCAGCACGTCGGCTGTCGCTTGATGGAGGATGGGGCCGATCAGCTCGCGAAACCCGCGCACAAACCCCAGGCCCCGGCGGCCGGTCTCCATCCAGTCGCGTCCTTGCCGCCCCTGCACTGCCTCCATTGGATCGCCTTCGACGGGGCTGAAACCCAACCCATTACTCTGAATCCAGTCGGCATAGAGGGTATGTGTCGCCAATCTGACCGTGTGGCCATTCGCCGTTAGGCCTAGCCCCAGCGCGATGAACGGCTGGACGTCGCCGCGAGAACCGGTGGTGACAATCGTGATGTGAGCCATGAACCGGGTTCGCCTCCGATAGTGTGGTAAAATTTGCACTAGTCCGTCCATTCGACGGACACACCGGATACTATCAAAGCGCGACCCCGGGTCAAGCGCGAAGGATTTGAATGGATTTCAAGGATAATGTAGTGATTCTGACCGGTGCATCAACCGGAATCGGCGAGGCGTTGGCGCATGAGCTGGCAAAGCAGGGGGCGTGGTTGGTGCTGGCGGCGCGCAACGCCCAGAAACTGGAGGCGGTGGCGGCCGAGTGTCGCGCGCGCGGCGGCCGCGCCCTCGTCGTGGCCACCGACGTGACCGACGAGGATGAGTGTCGCGAATTGATCGAACGCGCCGCGGCCGAGTATGGCCGGATCGACACGCTTATCAACAACGCCGGTCTCAGCATGTGGATGAAGCTGGAAGACGTTGAGGATCTGTCGACGCTGGAGTATCTCATGCGCGTCAACTACTTCGGCAGCATGTATTGCACCTACTACGCTTTGCCGTGGTTGAAGCAGTCAAAGGGGCGCATTGTGGCCATTGCCAGCGTTGCCGCGAGAACGGGTGTGCCCACCCGTACCGGCTACTCCGCCAGCAAACACGCCATGGTGGGCTTCTTTGAATCGTTGCGCATTGAGGTTGAGGATGACGGCGTCAGCGTGACTATCGCCTATCCTGACTTCGTTGCGTCGGGAATGCACACTCGCTCGCTCGGCGCGGACGGCAAGCCATTAGGCCACAATCCGCTTCAACTGGACAAGATCATGACCAGCGAAACGTGCGCCCGGCTGATCATCGAGGGAGCAGCCGCGCGCAAGCGAGAGATCGTCATGTCCAACCGCGCGCGCTTCGGCCAGTGGCTTAAGCTGATTGCGCCCGGTAGGGTGGACAGGATTGCAAAGAAGGCGATTGAGAAGGGGCGTTAGGGAGCAGGGGAGAAGGGGAGAAAGGGAGAAAGGGTGCTCCCTTTCCCGCTTCCTCCCTTTTCCCCCTGCTCAACTAGGAGGCATTCGCCGTAAAGTCGATATACAGTTCGACATCTTCCTCGACATTGGCCACGTTGGGCACGCTGGGGATTTGCAGGTCGTAATCGACGCGGTTGACGATGGCCGTGGCCGAGCCGGTGATCTGGGTATCCGAAACGGCCGTGGCCTCAACCGTGAAGGTCGCCGGCAAGGTGATGTCGCGGATCGTCAGATCGCCTGTCAATGTGAAAGTCACCGTATCGCCGACGGCAGCAGTGGCCGGCAGCCCTTCCACCCCGGTGGGTGTGAAGGTGATGAATTCGAACTGACCGGTATCCAGAATTTCGTTCTGGATGGCCCGATTGCGGAAGTTGTTGTCCGTCAGTAACGTGCGAGCATTGATCTGAATGATCCCCACCTCGGTCTGACTCAGGTCGGCCAGATTGAGCGACAATTGGCCCGCGACCTGATCGGTCGTGCCGATGACCGTCTTGCGCTCGCCGCGCAGGTCTTCGTCTAACTGGAATCGTACCTCGGACGCGGCCGAATCAATGGTGAAAACTCTTGCTCCGGCTGCGGGCGCTTCGGCAGGGGCTTCGGCCGTTGGTTCATCGGCCGTGGTTTCGGTGGAGGCGGGATCGGCCGAAGTCTCGGTTGCCTCGACGGGCGCAACGCCCGCCGACTGCGTCTCCAGCGGGATTGCCTCGATCGGCCCGCTGGCCGCCTCAGGCTCCTGCAACACGCCGCAACCCACCAGGGCGAATGCAGCGATCAGTGACAACAATAGATATACGGTTAATTTCTTCATCCATCTCCTTGGCTGTTGGTTTCCGGGCAAATCGCCCGCGAATTAACGCATGACTCTGCCATCTCGAGATGAGAACAGGCTGAATCAAGTATAGCGAACACATTAATATTCCTCATGGGTTATATGCCATGGGCCGACATTGGCAGTGCGATCGTGAATTGTGCCCCACCGGCCACATTCCCGGCCGAGATGCTGCCGCCATGCGCGCCGATCAGGGATCGGGCGATGGCCAACCCTAGTCCTGATGAACCATCCGATGTTCGTGCCATGTCGCCGCGATAGAAGCGATCGAAGATCTGGGGCAGCTCCTCGGCCGGGATGCCTGAGCCGGTATCGCGCACGCGCAACAAGACCTGATCGTCGTGCTGTGTGGCGGACAGGGAAATGCTTCCTCCATCTGGCGTATGGCGCAGGGCGTTGCTGACCAGGTTCCCCAACACCTGCAGGATGCGGTCGGGGTCAACCAGGATCGGCGGAACGTCGGCGGCTTCCACGAGCAGGGCGATTTGCCGAGCTTCGGCCGCCGGTAGATAGGCCAACGCTGTGTGCTCCAGCAAACCGCGCGGCTCCACCGGGCGACGCACGAGCGAAAGCTGCCCGGCATCGGCCAGCGAGAGGGTGCGCAAATCCTCGATGAGCCGGTTGAGATGTTGCGCCTGCCGGTGAATTGCTTCGTAGGTTTCCGGGCCGCCGGGCAGTTTGCCGTCGGCCAATGCCTCGGAATAACCCAGGATGACGCTGAGCGGCGTGCGCAAGTCATGGGCGATATCGGCCGTCATTTGGCGGCGCAACTGGTTCGAGTGAGCCAGGTCGGCGCTCATCTGGTTGAATGAATGGGCTAGCTCGCCGATTTCGTCTGAGGTGCGCACCGGCACCTGGTGCCCCAGGTCGCCGCCGGCCAGCACCTTGGTCGCCTCAGTCAGCTCCCGCACCGGCCGGGAGATCGTGCCGGCCAGGATAATCCCCAGCAACAAGGCCAGCACGGCCGCTCCGGCCGCGCTCCACCGAACAGCCCGATCCACGGCCGTCAGAAACCTGGCTTCCGGCGAGCCGCGAACGTCTCGCGCGCTGCTTCGATCCGCAAACCGCAAATAACCGACTACGTCGCCATCCACTTCTACCGGCAACTGATCGCCGTCATCGCCAATTGCGCTTCTCCGGCCAATGGCATCGCCGGGGATCGTGCTGAAGACGACGAGACCATCGCTGTCCGTCAGGGATATGAGGGGTATCATCCCGCCATTCACAGCGGCGCCTCCGGGGCCACGTCGCCACCGCAACGCTCCGCGCAAGTTGTCCCAACTGCCGTTCCTGGCGTAGTACTCGGTCACCTCCGCCAATACGTCATCGTGATAGCGGTCGACCACGAATCGATCGAACTCTCGACGGGTCATGCGGCCGACAAACACAGAGACCAGGACGACTCCGGTCAGGCCGACAATCAGAAAAGCGAGGGTGAGCTTCAGGGATAATGAACGCATGGGATTACGCCGGAATTGGCTCGGCCGCCAGCCGATAGCCGATGCCATACACCGTCACAATGTAGCGAGGGTTCCGGGGATCAGACTCGATCTTGGCTCGCAAATTGCGGATATGCACGTCAATAGTGCGTTCGTAGCCTTCGTAGGCGTCGCCTTGAAGCTTGTCAAGAAGCTCCAGACGGGAAAACACGCGCCCCGGTGAAGACAGAAATGTTGCCAGCAAGTCGAACTCCGACGGAGTCAGGTCAACCGAAGCCTGGCCCACGGTGACCTCGCGTCGATCCCGATCAAGTGTCAGGTCACCCGCACGCAAAAGCGCCGATGGGCCGACCCCACCGCCTTTGTCGAGACGTCGCAGGACGGCCCGAACCCGAGCAGCCAGTTCGCGCATGCTGAACGGCTTGGTCAGGTAATCATCGGCCCCCAGTTCCAGCCCCAGGACCTTGTCGCTTTCCTCGATCCGGGCCGTCAGGATGATGATTGGCGCATCGCCCTCGCGAGCATACGCTTTGATGAAGTCAAAGCCTCCCAATTCGGGCATCATCAGATCAAGGATGATCAAATCAGGACGCTCCTGGCGCGCCACAAACAGGCCCTCGCGACCATTGGCGGCCGTGACCACGCGAAAGCCTTCCTGTACCAGGTAGCTCCTGACCAGCATTCGCAGGCTCTCCGCGTCATCGATGACCAGAATCGTCTTGCTCATAACCGCGCTCACCATTCACTCGGATCGATGGAGCTCAATATCAGGTTGGGAGGAATTATACACTGCTTCCTTCCTCCACCGTTTAACGTCTGTCGGATACAGATCGGCGCCTGCATGTGCAGCGGTCGTCCGTCATCCGTCGTCCGTCGTCGGTCGCCCGAACAGACACAGGAAGGGCAGACCCACAGGCCTGCCCTTCCACACGATCAGTATTCAACCTCTAGCGTATCAGGCATCGAAACCCGTGTCGGTCGTTTCTGCCCCGCCTTCATTGGGGGATGACTGGCCGCCAAAGCCGTGGAAACCACCCCGGCCGCCGCGGCCGCCACCACGATGACCGCCGCCGAAACCACCGCGGCCGAAAAGGTTAAGCCCATTCCCGGCCAGGATTTCGTCGGCCTGAGCCTGGGTGATCACGCCATCGGTCACCGCCTGTTGCACGGCCGCTTCGTAGGCCGCCTTGGCATTGGCTTGCAGAGTAGTCGAGTCGATGCCTTGCTCGACCATAAGATCGACTATCGACTTGCCGTCGGCAAGCGCCGCTTTCAGGTCGTCGACAGACATGCCCAGCGCCGTAGCCAGAATGGCCTGGCGATCGATGTAACTCTTCAACGCGTGTTGAGCGAGAATTTGATCCGCCTGTTCCTGGGTTATCTGGCCGGCAGTAACGGCATCAGCCACCGAAGCGGCGAAGGCTCGCTCCTGGGCATCCTCCAACTCGCCGACGGTGATGCCCAGCGCCTCGGCCAGATTCTCCAGCCAGTTGGTGTTGTCCCCGAAGCGACTACCGAAGCCGCCCCGATGTCCGAACCCGAACCACCCCTTGGTCTCGGGGGTTACCTCGCTTTCCTGAGCCGGTACTTCCGCCTCCGGCGTGCTTCCTTGCGCCAGGGCAATGCTGCCGAGCAAGCCCAGCATCAACGCCAGCACACCGGCGATTACCAACAGAGACCATTTCTTTGATCTATCCATTTCATATCTCCTTGTTGCTCCGAGTCGGTTCGGGATTGACCCGGCTCGGTATTCAACTTATATCTGCTATCCTACCGGCGAACTGTTCAGAACTTGTTAAGAACTGTTTGGGATTTTATGAGAATGAAACGGGGGTACGCGGCAGAACTCGACATCTGCCGGATGACGGACGTCTGCCGCAAGGGGACAGGAGGAGACCCAGAGAGAGTCGATGCGCTTCTACAGGTATTCGGCGACCTTGCCGCCGCTCTGCATCAGGAACCAGGCCTGGCTATCGAACAGCGGCCCATCCCCATCGAGCAGGTAGCGGCGCGGTATGTATCGACCATCGCTTTGCAGGATATGGCTCTTGGCCGTATCGCGCAGGCAAACAGCCAGGATATCCTCGACGATATGGGTCTGCATATCGGCATCTTCAATGGGGAAGAGCACCTCAACCCGACGGTCAAGATTGCGCGGCATTAGATCGGCGCTGCCCATGTAAAGGCTCGGCGCGCCATCGTTGTGGAAATAATAAATGCGCGAATGCTCCAGGAAGCGGCCGACGATGCTCATCACCTGAATATTCTCGCTCACGCCGGGAATGCCCGGGCGCAGTCCGCAGATGCCGCGGATAATGAGATCGATTTTCACCCCCGCCTGCGACGCCTTGTAGAGATTGCGGATTATCTCGCCATCGACCAGAGAATTACATTTGAAGATGATTCGTCCTTTCGGGCCGAGTTGCGTTTCGCGCTGGATGAATTCCATCAACTTCGGCCGAATCGTCATGGGAGCGACGAGGAATTTACGGAACTCTTCCTGTCGAGAATAGCCGGTCAGGAAATTGAACAGATCGCTGGCGTCGTCAGCCAGCGCTTCGTCGCAGCTCATGAAGCCGATATCGGTATAGGTTCGCGCTGTGGTGCTATTGTAATTGCCGCTGGAGAGGTGGACGTAACGGCGAATCCCGTCGCGTTCGCGCCGCACAATCAGCGTGACCTTGCAATGCGTCTTCAGACCAATCAGCCCGTAGGCTACATGGACGCCCGCGCTCTCCAGCTCCTGCGCCCAGTGGATGTTGGTTTCCTCATCGAATCGGGCTTTTAGTTCCACCACGGCCGCTACCTGCTTGTTGTTGAGGCGGGCCTTCTTCAAGGCTTGCAGAACGGGTGGCGTGGAGCCTACGCGATAGAGGGTCATCTTGATGGCCAACACGTCGGGGTCGTCGGCCGCGGCCTCCAGTAAATTGATCACCGGCGAAAAGCTTTCATACGGATGATGGAGCAGGACATCGCGCTGCCGCAACACGCTGAAGATGCTGCCGCGGATGTTTTGTAGTGCCGGCGGTGCTTGCGGAGTGAAGGGCTTGTCCTTCAGGTCCGGTCTCTCAAGGCGGTGTAACTCCCACAAGCTGCTCAGTCCAAGCGGCCCGTTGGTGGTGTAGATGTCATAGGAATCTACGCCCAGGTTCGCCTCCAGGATGGCGCGGATTTCCGGCGACATTCGCTCATCAATCTCCAGTCGCACGACCGTGCCGAAATGGCGCTGGCGCAGGTTGTCCTCCATCATCAGCAGCAGGTCGTCGGCCTCTTCCTCCTGCAATTCCATGTCGCTGTTGCGCGTCACACGGAACGGGTAGGCGGCGACGATCTCCATGCCGGGGAACAATCGATCGAGATTGGCGGCGATGACTTCTTCGGACCAGACGAATTTCTGAACGCCTGGCGTTGAGAGTTGATCGGGGTCGAAGCGTTTCAACGGCACCAGCCGAGATAAGGGTGGTGGCACCTTCACACGGGCGAAGCGAAGGTCGCCCGTCTTGGGATCACGCACCTGCACCGCCAGGTTGAGACTGAGGTTGGAGATATGAGGGAACGGCCGGCTGGGATCCGATGCGAACGGTGTGAGCACCGGGAATATTTCCCGCTCGAAGTAGACGCGCAGCTTGTTGCGCTGCGATTTGCTCAACTCCTCGTAGCGCAGGACGTGGATATTGTGCTCCGCCAATTGGGGGCGAAGATGGTCGCGCCAGATGGAGTTCGCTTCGGAGAACAGTTGCGTCAGAGTGCGATGGATGGTTGCCAATTGTTCGCGCGGCAGCAGGCCGTCGGACGAGACGGTCGTGAGGCCCAGCTTGAATTGCTGCTTGAGGCCCGACACGCGCACCATGAAGAACTCGTCCATATTGCTGTGGAAGATGGCCAGGAACTTGACCCGCTCCAGCAGAGGATGATTGGACTGCGTCTCGTGCAGCACGCGCCGATTGAATTCAATGCTGCTCAGCTCGCGATTGATATAGAGGCTGGGATCCCTCAAATCCACGAGCGGCGGCTTCGCGGCTACCTTGGCGTTGCCGGGTTTTCGCGTCTCTTGAACAGGTTCCGGCTTCGTAATCTCGACCATTTCGCCTCCGGGACGATTACCATTAGCACGGCAGTGGGAATTGCGTTACTCTTTCACATAATGCGTAAGTTCGTATTATACATTGTTCTTCTCACTCTGGTAATCGGGGGCTGCGGGGGAAAGGGAGTGGAGGTAGTCGCCGTACCTCCTGTGGACGTTCAGCCGCCACCCACGCCGCCGATCACCTCTGACCCAAGCGCAACGCTTCCCACACCAGCCGACGCGAGCGAGGGCCTGTTGCCCACGCCTACGCTGGCCGGCGCGGCCGATTCCGTCGAGCAAACTAACCCAACCGCCGCCACCGAAGGAGCCGCTCAACAACCGCCGCCACCGCCGACCGCCACCGCCGATCCGGCCATCGTCGCACAGTACACACTCTCGGCCGCGCCGGGCGTTCCTGAAGATCTCATCGTCGCCGCGCAAACGCTCGTCGCCAACAACCGGCAGCTCTTCCAATGGGTCGAGGACGATGCCACGGCCGACGTCCGACTGACCGTCAACGACGGCACTCCGCTGGCCAATTGGATCTACGTCGTCGCCGCGCCGTTTGCTACCGTCGCCGATGATACGACCTGGCCCGCGGTGACTAGCGGCTGGACGACCGGCGAGTCCGAACTCGGCCGCCTCCACGTCGATCCGGCGACGTCCGCCGCGCTGACTGCGGTATGGGGGCCGGGCGGAGCGCAAGTGGTCGCCGAAGATTTCATCGGTGTGGTGTGGGCGGCCCGCCCGTCATGGATCATCATCCCGTTCGAGCATTTGCGGCCGGAATGGAAAGTCATCGGTCTCGACGGCCGCTCGCCGCTGACCCATGACTTCAGTCCTGACGGTTACCCGCTTTCCCTGCCGATGACCGTCACCGGACAACCGCAGGCGGTCAATGAATTCGTCGCCCGCTGGAATGGCCCGGCCACGAATCGCGACCCGGCCAAGCTGACCCGCGTCGCCATGAGCGGCGTCACCGCACTCGTCCGCGCCACGGCGGCACAGATGGAGATCAATGGCATCCTCTGGCCGGGCGAAGAGGTTGCGCCGGTGTTCCAATCGGCCGATATCGCCCACATTTCCAATGAAGTCTCCTTCGCCGCCGATTGCCCCTATCCCGACGCCTATGGCGGGACGACTTTCTGCTCGCGGGATCCGTATTTCGACCTGATCAAGCATCTGGGCATCGATGTCATCGAATTGACCGGCAATCACCTCAACGACTATGGCCGCGAGCCGCTGTCGCGGACTATTGACATGTATGAGGCGGCCGGGATGAAGTGGTTTGGCGGCGGACGCAACCTGGCGGACGCGAGCCGGCCGGCTGTCTTCGAGCACAACGGCAACCGCATCGCCTTCGTCGGCTGCAATCCCGTCGGCCCGGCCAATGACTGGGCCTTGGTCGACGCTGCCGGCTCGCGCCCATGCGACGACGATCTCCTGGCGCAAATCGCCCAGCTGCGGGCGGAGGGATACGTTGTCATCGCGACGTTGCAATACAACGAACACTACGTTTATTACGCGCCGCCCGATCAGCAAGCCGCCTTTTCCAGGCTGGCAGCGGCGGGCGCGTCGGCCGTTTCCGGCAGCCAGGCCCACCACGCGCAGGGCTTCGCCTTCGAGAACGGCACCTTTATCCATTATGGACCGGGTAATCTGTTTTTCGATCAGATGGACATGTCGGGCACGCGCCAGACATTCGTCGACACCTATGTCATCTACGACGGCCGTATCCTTGACGTAGAGCTTTGGACGGGACTGATCGAGAAATGGGCGCGGCCGCGGCTGATGACCGGCGAGGAAAGAATCGACCTGCTGCAAACGGTGTTTCAGGCCAGCGGCTGGTGAGACAGGTCGTCGCGGGTGTTCGGCGTTAGCTATCCCCGCGACGGGCGACTCGCCGGAGACCCAGAAAAGCCAGCGGCAGGCCCACGGCGAATATCCCGATAACCCCTAGCCACCAGGCGCTGCGAGGGGCGGGAAGATTTTCTGCGGCTGTCGGTGCCGGGGTAACTGCGTCGGTCGTGCCGCCGGATGCGGCCGACGTTACGCTAAATGAATAGCTGCCGCTAATCTCGTGCCCGTCATTCGAGGCGGCCACCCATTGAACCGTGTAAACGCCCTCGGCCAGGGGCGGCAAGGGGGTGTAGACCACCTGCGGTTGTTCGGGGTTGAACTGCGGAACAAGCCCTTCGACCTGCTGGAAGTTCTCGCCCATGACGACGATTTGGCTGGATGCAGCCACCGGCTCGCTGAAGGTCAGCCGAATCTCCGCCGGAGATTGGGCCAATTGCGCGCCGGGAGCGGGTTCGGCGGCCACCAGTTCGCTGTGAGCCGACGCCCGACTGCTCAACAAGATAACGGCCGCCAGGGCCAACAGCAACGCCAGTCTTCTCATAGTCGATCTTCCTCTTTACAGTAGCGGTTCAAGCGATGACAGAAGTTCGGCAGGAGATAGCGGGCCGCTGAATCGGGCGACGACCTTGCCGTCCGCGTCCAGTACGAAGACCCACGGCTCCGTGTCGAGGCCCCATTCGGCCATCTCCTTCACCACCGTGAGTTTCTGAAAATCGTCATACACTTCAATGTGGATGTAGTTGACGGCGTCGCCGGTCTCTTTACGCACCGCCTCCAGGCTGTCCAGGACGGGGGCACACCACTTTGTCTGGCAGAAAGCGGGCGTCAGGAACCCTACAACTGTCGGCCGTCCGGTCTTGATGGCCTCGGCCACGGTCATTTGGTAGAAGGCGGGATCGGGGTCGTTGGCCGAACTGAGCAAGCTGATGTCGGGTTCGGTGGCCAACGTGCGGTTTTCGCTGGCCGGAGCAGGCGCGCCGATAGCCGGCGACTTGCTGGTTGGCTGCACCTGAAGCAGGAAATCCGACCGCGAGGTAGCCCCGTCGCTCCGGGTGATCTCGGCGACCATGCCCCAATAGCCGGGGCGCTCCAGTTGCGGGTAAAAGACCCAATAAGGCACTTCATAGTCTGTGTAACCGGTGGCCTCGCCGCTCCAGGACGGAGTCGCATCCGTCGCGGTCAGGTCCTCGCCCAGCTCTACGGCACTAACGCGGATCGAGGCAATGTCACTCGCCGCCTTGTCGCCGTCGAATACGGCGAAGGAGATGCGCGGTTCGCCCACAGCAAAGTCGGCGCTGACCAGGACGATCTGCAGTGTGGATGTCTCTGCCGCCCCACCGGCGACAGACGGGGCCGGCTCTTCAGCAGTTGGCGCGGCCGTGCAGGAAACGGCCGCGAGAAGGAGTACGATAGCGAAAAACAAGCGAACGATCATAGCGTTATTCCTGATGTAATATTCAGTGGATTGTAGCAGAGAACGCATTGACTTGAGGTAACGATGGCAGTTTCTCAGGTGCTTTTTTCTCGGCCGCACCGTTTTCAGCCTCAAATCCCGGCCTTAATCAGGTGATGGATTGGCTCCGATCTCCGTTTGAGATTTGCGCGTCCCTCCTTCAACATGGTAAAATACTCGAAGCTTGAGAGGCCCTGTAGCTCAACGGCAGAGCAGTTGACTCTTAATCAATTGGTTAGAAGTTCGAATCTTCTCAGGGTCACAACCAACGATCGAATCGGCGTCCATTTCGGCGCCGATTTTTCGTTTATGGGGGACTATCGGTGAAAGTTCGTTGATGACTTGTCGCAAAACCGGCCAGCCTGGCCTCATCCGTCCGCCCCTGACGATTTAGCGCCTCAACCAGAAGGGTGCGAGCCGAGATTAATTGCGCCCAGTTGCCCAGTCGCTGCCGATTTTCGGTTGCGGTGATGACCTGGCGCAGGGTGGCCTCGGCTGCCGCAAGCTCCCCGCGAGCCAACAACACCTCGCCCGCCGCCAGCCGGCAGGCCAGCCGCAGATAGCGATCGCCACTCTCATCGGCCAGGCTTTCGGCTTTTTCCAGCAGCGACAGCGCCACCCCTGCATCGCCCAGCCGGCAGGCCGCCAGGCCATCCAACCGCAATAGCTCCACCAGTTCTCCCCGGTCGCCTCCATCATGTTGGGCGACAAGAGCATGGGCCAACGCTTCTCGCGCGTCGCCCGGCCGTCCTAGTGCCAGCAACCCTTCTCCCAATCGGCCGAATGCGTAAGCGGCGTCTTCTGCCTGGCCTTGTCCGGCCAACGCCTCAGCCAGCGAGCGCATTTCCTTGAGAGCCGTATTCCGCTTTGCTGTGTCGTCGGTGTATTGTGTTGTCAGCGATGAAGCATGCGCGAAACGCCGAGGCGCGTATAGCGAGCTTGCCAATTCCAACGCTCGGTGCGCAGCTTCGGCCGCCGATTTCCGCACCCCTGACTGCCCGGCCGCCTTGGCTTGCAGGATCAGCGCGTCAATCTGCTCGATGTCTGCCCCGGTCAGGCGCGCCGACTGCTCTGCCCCCGTTGCCTCGACCATCGCTTGTCGGGCATCCCCCATTTCCAGCGCTACGGTTGCCAATTCATTGCCGGCCCGTGCCTGAATCAGAAGATTGCCGTCCAGCCCGGCGCTATCGTGCAGCTCCCGATAGATGTCGCGGGCCTCAATCAGACGGCCGCGTCGCCATAAAAGTCGGCCCAGCCGCTCCAGGGCCTCCAGCTGCTCATCAAGGTGTTGGGGCAAACTACGCAACAAATCGAGCGCTCTGCGATAAAAATCGATAGCGACGGGCAGCTTGAACTGATCGGTGGCGCGGGCGGCCGCTTGCATAAACATTCGCGCTGCTTCCGCCGGACGACCGGCCTGCTCATAATGCCGGGCGACAGGTGCGGCATAATCCTCTGACCGATCGCTTCGCTGCGATTCGAGCCAGCGCGCTGCTTGCAAATGATAGCCCGGCCGGTCGCGCAGCAGTACGCTCTCATAGGCCACTTCGCGCAACAGCGTGTGCCGGAAGAGATAGCTTCCACTCCCGACAGAAGCAGCCGATGCAGACCGCACAATCATGTCGCGTTGTTCCAGCGAGTTGAGGGTCTGAATAATCCGTTCTTCAGGGTAGGGGAATCTGGCTGCCTGATTCAGCGATTGGACAGCACCCGTCCAAAATTCATCGCCGATTACGGCCGCCTGTTGCAGGATCGCGCGCTCCGGGTCCGGCAAACGATCCAGACGCGCCTGTAGCACTCCGGTGAGAGTGGCGGGCACGCGCATCCGGATTAACTCGCGCGGGCGGAAATACCAATCGTCCTGCCCGGTGACGATAATGCCGTCTTCGATTAGCACCCGCACCAATTCTTCGACGTAGTACGGATTCCCGGCAGCCGAACGAATGATGAGGTCGACCAGGCTCGGCGGGGAATCGGGCAATCTGCGCAGAATGCTCAGAACCAGATCGCGACTGCCTCGATCATCAAGCGGCCGAACGGGCAAGGATAGCGCGCCGACGGGTTCTTCACCCGGCCAACGCGGTCGCTGTTCCAGAAAAGTAGGCCGCGTCAGGCACAACATGAGCAGCGGGCGGTCGGCGGCGCCCGCCGCCACCCGTTCCAGCAAGGCCAGCGAATCCTCATCCGCCCAGTGGATATCCTCGAGGACCATGACCGTGGCCGGCGCATTGTGGATCGCGGCATCAAGAAATTCGAGAATCGCCTCAATCGCCCGTTCTCTGATCGCGCCGACGCCTCCGCGCTCCCACGGCTCCGGGTGGCGAGACGGCAAGTCCAGCCCGACGAGCAGCCCTATGGCCCGTGCTCGCTCGCGCAGGTGTGATCTTTGCCCCGTACTTCCGTCATTCTCCAGCGAGATGCGAAGGCCATTCATTATTTTCTCTTCGATACGATTCGCATCGTCCCCATCCTCGATGTTGAAACATCGGGCCAGCAAGTCCCGCATCAGGCTGAATGGCACACCGGCCAATCGTTGATCGGTTCGCGCCTGAAGGACGAAAAGCTTAAACGGGAACTCATCCAGTTGCCGGTGAAATTCGCGGGCGAGACGAGATTTACCGACGCCGGCATCGCCGACAAGTGTGATGACCCCTCCTCGCCCGTCGCGGGCAGCGCCGACCAGCAACGACTTCAGCGCCGTCATCTCCTTCTCGCGGCCAATCATCGGCACGGGGATGCCGCCTACGCCCTCGGTGACGGGAAAGAAGAGACGCGGCAACTCGCCGAGCACTCGATGAGCCGTGACCGGCATCTGTCGTCCCTTGATCGATACCTCACCCAGAGGCTCTACCCGGAACAGGCCACGAATCAGCCGATACGTGTCCTGAGAGATATAGATCCCCGGCTCTTCGGCCGCCTCTCTCAGACGACTGGCGACGTTGACGGAATCGCCAATGGCCGTCGGGCGCAGATCGGACCCCATGGAGCCGAGAATAACCTGGCCGGTGTTGATCCCGATACGTATTCCGGCGCCGCGAGAGCGCGAGCCGCCGGCATTTGGCCTGGACGACTGTTCAGCCAGGAACTCCTCGATCAGTTCGCGGAGCGTCATCGCGCAGCGCACCGCCCGCTCAGGATCATCTTCACGGGCCACCGGCGCGCCAAAGATACCCATGATCACGTCGCCCATATGCTTGTCGACCAGACCGCCATGATCGAGAATGGCCTCGTCCAGGCGCTGCCATAGAATGTCGATTTGTTGTAAACGAGCCGTGTTGCGCGCGGTGCCGGGCAGGCGGGTAAACCCGTCGATGGCAGCAAAAAGGATGGTCACTTGCTTGCGCTGTTCTATCGCGGGGGTGGTCGCTCCGCCCGATCCATCCACCTCCTCCAGGCTCGTTAACCGATCCTGCAGAATCTCCAGGATGGTGGCGACCGTTGCCTCGCCGAACAGGGCGTCCTGAGCGGAAATTTGGGTGATGGCCTCTTGTAGTTGCGATCGATTGAGGGAGAGCATAAGCTAGAACGCCTTCGGTGAATCCTCTGCCTGCCGGCGCCATCTTGCAATCGGCGCATCCTCTCCCGCGGCCGCGAAGTGTCTGGCGATCATGTCGTCGATGGAATACCAGACCCCCAATCGGGCATGTTCCCGATTGGCAATCAGCCAGTTCGCCGCGTTTAGATGGAGTTTGCGGCGCTCTTGCGGCGGTATGGAAGCATAGGCCGCGTCTCGTACCGAATCACGACGGAATGTATAGGCCTGCGCAGCAGAGAAGCTATGGGCATCATCGGCCGCCAGATAATCCTGCATTTCGAGGCTTAATAGCGCCGCCTCGACCCCGGCCGCGCCCATTTCCTGATCCGGTAGTAGCTCTATCAAGGCAGTATCCCAGCATAGCGGGCCGAAGATAGCTGCGTATTGCAGAACTTTTCTCTCTGATTGCGGCAGATTGGCCAACTGCGCTTCGATAAGTCGCGGCAATCCTGCCGGCAACGGCGCGTTTTCCACCTGATCCATATCTACCTGCCGGCGTTCACCAAGTATGATTGCTTCCCGCGCGATCAATAATCGCACCATCGCCTCAATGTAGAGTGGATTGCCATCGGACTCGGCTACGACCAGATCCATCAGACGCATCGGCAGCGGCGTCATAAGGCCCAGGATTTCGGCCACCATAAGCCGGCTGTCCATGGCCGACAGTGTTGGGACGTCCAGCCGTTCCATCGACCCAAATAGATCATCGCCCCGCTGGAGCCAGGGCAGGACTTGTTGTGGGTCAACTTCCTCTGTGGCGGTCGCCAATCCCAGGAACAAAACACTTCCCGCCTGTCCGCCATCCACCAGGCGTTCCACGAGATCCAACGACTCCCGATCGGCGCGATTGATCCCCTCTAAAACAATAATGACCGGCCCGTGGGCGCTCATAAAGTTTAATAGGCGCGCAAAGACAGCCTGAACTTCATCCATCGAGATCGCAGCCGCCGCTTGTGGATCCAATAGCCGCTCCAGTAAGCTAACAACCTCAGCGCCCCATGCAGGCAGGGGTAACGACTCTTGGACTCGATTGATGATCTCCGCCAACCCGCTCTCCAAACAATGGCGAATGAGATAGGAACTGTATTGTGGACGAATCGAGAATCGTCGCAGCAGAAAGTCCCGGATCAGCGCGTAGGGGAAATCGGGGAAGACCCCCTGCGTCCCCGCACGCAGGATCGTTGGCGAATGGCTGAGTAATCCCGCCTGCTTCTCGAACTCATAAACCAGGCGCGATTTGCCTGCGCCGGGGCGGCCGACCAGCGTCACCAGATGAGGGGTTTGGCTGTCGATCACGGCCTGCAACGCGAGTTGCAGTTTGTCCAGCAACTCGGCACGACCAACGAGGGGCGTCACACGCCCGGCCACTTTGCCGGGTACATAGGCGGTCATCATCGGCATTTCCGCTTTCACCAGGTAGGTTCCATCGACTTCCGACGAAGTTGCTGGCAGAGGGGAAAAGAAGAAGCGGCCGTGGGTCTGGCGTTTCACAACACCCGATGTGAGAATCTGCCCGACGGGGGCCAATCCCTCCAGTCGGCGTGCCTCGGTGATCGTTTCGCCCACGGACGTGGCACGTCCTGCAAGCGTGGCACGTCCGGCAGGCGTGGCACGTCCGGCAGGCGTGGCACGTCCGGCAGCGCCTGTTGTAGCCGAAGTGGTGCTTGCCGATCGCTCGGGGAATGATGCCGGTGAGTGCGCGAAATAAACCGGGCCACTATGCACGCCGATGCGCATGCTTGGCCCCGGCCACTCATCCGCCCATGACTTGCCCGATGGGTCGGCGGCGGCACGGCGCGCGCGTTCGTTGAACAGCGCCAACTCCTGCTGCATGGTGAGCGCGGCATGGAGCGCTCGTCGAATGTCACCCTGGCGTGAATAGGGCAGCCCAAACAAGGCCGTCAGGCTGTCCCCGGCATGTTGGTCGATTTGCCCGCCCCAGGCCAGGGCCACGCCGTCCAGCACGTTCCACATGGCATTCATCGCATCGCGCACCCGCTCAACGTCCATGTGTTCAGACAGCGAGGTATAGCCGGACAGATCGGCCACCAGCACGGCGAGCAGGTGTCGCGACTGGTCAGCCGGCTCAGCCTGGGTGTAGGTCAACCTGTCGCGTAGAGCCTGTAGTGCCACGCCGATCGCCCGACCCAGGCCGTCATCATTTTCGGCCGCCTCGCGCTGCGCTTCGAGTGCGACTATCGCCTCAACCAGTGCCCGACGGCTAACGTTTGCCTTGCTCACATAAAATATTATATAAATAGCTGCGTCTGCACGCGAACCTGTACCGGACGGCAGTGCCGGCGGCCGGCGCAGGGACACAAGCCGATTATTAGGCGACATCGTGCGCCGGGTGCGCTAAAATTCCCCAGAGTCGTTAATTAATGTATGAAGCTGCGCAAACTCAGCCTCCAGGGCTATAAAACGTTCGCCTCGAAGACGGAATTTCTGTTCGACAGCGGCATCACGGCCATCGTCGGCCCCAACGGCAGCGGCAAAAGCAACATCGCCGATGCGCTGCGCTGGGTGCTGGGCGAGCAAAGCTTTGGCACGCTGCGCGCTCGCCGTTCGGCCGATATGATCTTTGCCGGCAGCCAACAGCGCGCCCGCGCCGGCATGGCCCAGGCGACGATCACTCTGGACAACAGTGACGGTTGGTTGCCCATCGACTACACCGAGGTCGAAATTGCCCGCCGCTCGTTCCGCTCCGGCGAGAACGAATATCTCATCAACGGTCAACAGGTGCGGCTGAAAGACGTAGCCGATTTGCTGGCGACCAGCGGGCTGGCCGAGCGCACTTACACGATCATTGGCCAGGGTCTGGTCGATCAAGCCCTGTCTTTGCGCTCCGATGAGCGCCGCGCGCTCTTCGAAGAAGCCGCAGGCATCACCCACTACAAGACCCGGCGCGCCGAAACACTCCGTCGCCTGGAAGAAACCCAGCGCAACCTGCAACGCGTCCATGATATCCTGGAGGAGTTGCGGCCACGGGTCACGTCCCTGAAACGGCAAGCCACCCGCACCCGTAATTATGAGCAGATTTCGGCCGACCTGCGCGAACTGCTGCGCGTCTGGTACGGCTACAAGTGGGAGCAGGCCAAGAGCGATCTGCGCGCGGCGCGCAGCAATGCCGCTTCGGCCGAACATGCCTGGACGGCCGCGCGCGAGAAGCTGTTGGCCCACCAAGGGCATTTCGACGAAGCCCAGGGCCGTCTGGCGCAAGCCCAGCTGCGGGCGGGCGAGATTCAGACTCGCCGCGACAAGCTGCGTCAGGAAGTGGAAGCTGCCCGCCGCAGCCAGGCCATCTATCGCGAGCGGCGCGCCTCCTTCGAGCGCCAGATCGCCGAAGCGGACAGCGAGTTATCTCCGTTGGAAACGCTCGCAGCGTCGGCGCGCCTTGAACTGGAAGCGGCCACGGCCGACTTGCAGGCGGCCCAGATCGAGCTACAGGCTCATCAGACCGGCTTGCAAGAGTTTCGCATAGCATTTGAGGGCCGGCGGGCCGAGATCGCGCGCGCCCAGGCAGAGGTTGCGCGCGTCGAGTCGGAGCGACGCCAGACCCAGACCACATTAGCCCAGGCCGAAGGGCAACTCACCCAGTTGCGCGTGCGGCTGGAAGAGCTGACGGCCGAGACAGACCCCGCCAACGCAGGTAGCGACATCACGGAATCCGTCGCCACGCTGGAATCGACTTCCACCGCAGCCCGCAACGAGACCGTCCGTCTCCAGGCGGCGCGCAACGATGAATCTCGCGCCCGCAACGCGGATATCGGCCGCCTGAAAGAGTTGCGGCGTGCCCTGCGTGATGCCGAGCAGCGGCTCAACAAAGAGCGCAACGATCTGGCCCGGCAGGAAGAGCGCGTCGCCCAACTTGAACGGCAGGGTCAACGCGCCATCCGATTGGAGCCGGAAGCGGTGGTTGGCCGGCTGGCCGCGCTCATTCGCATCCCCAAAGCCCATGAACCGGCCATCGTCGCCGCTCTGGGTGAGCGTTTGGCGGCCTGGCTGGTCACCGACGGCGACAGCCTTTGGCGCGCTGTAGCCAATGCCCGCAGCAGCAGCGACGACAGCGAATCACGCCTGACGCTGGCCGCGCTCGACGCGCAAACTCAACCTGCTTCACGGCCGGATACTGCCGGTGAATCCGGCGTCATCGGCTGGGCCGACGAGCGCGTAGACGCGGACGACGCCGTAGCTCCTCTGGTTCGGCGACTGCTGGGCAACATCCTGCTGGTGAAGGACGCGCCATCGGCCTATCGCCTGGCTGCCGGCTGGCCGTCGGGCTATACGGCTGCCGCCCCAGACGGGGTGCTCGTTCACGGCGGTGGCCTTGTCGAAGTCGGTGCGGCCGCAGGTGACGGCATCCTGGCCCGCGAAACGCGCCGCCGCGACGAAACGACCCGCCTGGTCGATATGCGCGCCGCGCTGGCCAAGCACGAAGCCGGCCTGGTTAAGCAGCAGGAAGAGATCGATGCCCTGCAGGAACAGGTCGATGAGCGAGCCAATGAGGAACGGCGGCTTCTGCGTCTGGAGAACGAAGCCGGTCAAACGCTGAACGAAACGCGCCGGCAACTGGAAAATCTGCGCCAGCAGCGGGATTTTGTCGCACGGCGGCAAAACGAACGCGCCACCGCTCGCGCGCAGGCTGAGACGCGCATTGCCCAGGCCGAGATGACCATCACCAGCCAAAACGAGCGTCTGGCGCGATCAGAGGCGGCTTTGACTGAAGCGCGCGACAGGTTGGCGGCCCTGCCCACCGGCGAAGCCGAGCAGCAGCAGCAAAGCCTGCGTCAATCATTGGCGGCGGCCCAGACCATTCTGGCTGGGCGGCAGGCCGTCGTCGACAGCCGCCGGGCAACGCTCAATCAGTCCGAAGGCCAACTCAACCGGCTGCGCGGGCGGCTGGCCGGGTTGCGCGAGCAGTTGGCCGGGCTTGGCCGCGAGGAAGACGAAGCTGAAACGGCCGTTCTCGAGCGGGAGTTGGCCGAGCTTGAGGTCGCGCTGACTCCCTTGTTGAGCGGCATGGAGGCCGACCGCGCGCTCCTCGGCCGCCTGCAAGCCGACTCTGCCGGGCTGCAACGCCATGCCCATGACCTGGAAACACAATTGACTCAAGTGCGCATCCGGCAGACGCAGCACGAAAACCAGATCGAGGGCCTGCAGGAGCGCATCCGCGCCGACCTGGGCCTGGTGTCGCTCAGCTACGACGCCGAACAGACCGGCCCCCATCCCCTGCCCATCCGCGAGGTCGTGGAAGAATTGCCGGCGGTGGACGAACTGCCGCCCGATATTGAGGAGAACATCCACCACTATCGCGGGCAGTTACAGCGCATGGGGCCGATTAACCCCGACGCTCCGGCCGAGCTTGCGACCACCGAAGAGCGCTTTGAATTCCTGACCCAACAGGTCGGCGACCTGACCGAGACGGACGCCCAACTGCGCGGGGTGATCGCCGAACTGGATGAACTCACCTCAAAAGCGTTCTCCAAAACGGTCGAGGAGGTCAACGGCATCTTCGATCAGACCTTCCAGCAGCTGTTCGGTGGCGGGTCGGGGCGGCTGGTGATGACCGACCCCGACGACCCCACGAGCAGCGGCGTGGAGATCATCGCCCGGCTGCCCAACCGGCGCGAGCAAGGACTGGCGCTGTTGTCGGGAGGCGAGCGGTCATTGACGGCCGCCGCGCTTATCTTCTCCCTGCTCAAGGTCGCCCCGCCCCCCTTCTGCGTACTCGACGAGGTGGATGCCGCGCTCGACGAAGCCAACGTCAACCGCTTTCGCGACGTGCTGCGCGAGCTGGGCCAACATACCCAGTTTATCCTGATTACCCATAACCGGGGCACCGTTCAGGCCGCCCAGACGCTCTACGGCGTCAGCATGCAGCCCGACAGCTCCAGCCAGGTCATCTCCATCAAGCCGGAAGAATATCTGCGACGTGGATAATATCGGCCGCCCAAAATTGCCGCCGCGCCGCCGCTCCCCTATAATCATAAGCGTGAAATGAGCAGGCGCGACGGGCGTTTCGGCTGCGGGCTTGTTTCCGCGCCCATTCCCCTGTGCCTTTCCAATTAAAAATCACCAGCCAGGCCTTCGACAGCGAGGAGCAACGGCTGAATACCCAATTCAAGATGGAGAAACCATGCGTACCCCATTTGTTGCCGGAAACTGGAAAATGAACAAGACCCCCGACGCGGCTGCGGCTTTCGTGCGCGAGATCGCGCCCGGGCTGAACGCCATTGACGGGATTGATATCGCCGTCTGCCCGCCCTTCCTGGCCATTCCTGCTGTCGCCCAGGTGCTGGCGGGAACGAAGATCGGCGTCGGCGCGCAGAATATGTACTATGAAGTCAGCGGCGCCTATACCGGCGAAATCTCCCCGGCCATGCTCCAGGGCTTGTGTCGCTATGTGATTCTGGGCCATTCCGAGCGTCGCGCCCTGTTTGGCGAGACCGACGAGGGTGTCAACAAGAAGATCAAGGCCGCGCTGGCTCACAACCTGACGCCTATCGTTTGCGTTGGCGAGAGCCTGGCCCAGAACGAGGCCGGCGAGACTCAATCCTTCGTCAGCGGTCAGGTGCGTGCCGCCTTCGCCGGGCTGGATAGCTGGCAGGCGGCCGTGTGCGTCGTCGCCTACGAGCCTATCTGGGCCATCGGCACCGGCCGCTCGGCCACGGCCCAGCAGGCGGGTGATATCATCCGCACCAGCGTTCGCGATGTGTTGGCCGATATGTTCGGCAACGACACCGCCCAGGCCATTCGCATCCAGTATGGCGGCAGCGTGACCGAGACAAATATCGCCGACTACATGGCGCAGCCCGACATCGACGGCGCGCTGGTGGGTGGCGCGTCGCTCAAGACGTCGTTCATCGATCTCGTCCGCGCTGCCGTCATATAACTCAATGAATGATGCGTTGATGCCCTTGCTCTGGGCGGCCCTGGCGCTGATCTGCCTGCTCTTCCTGCAGCGCTGGATTCACGCGCACCTGCACGGCGTTAGCCTGTTGCTGGTCGGCCGCCCGGAGTGGGCCGTCATCGTCTATGCCGTCGTGCTCTTTCCCGGCGTGCTCTTGCATGAGGCCAGTCATTGGCTGGCCGCTACCCTGCTCGGTGTGCGCACCGGCGGCGTGTCGCTTCTGCCACGTCGCCAGGCCGACGGTTCGCTCCAGTTGGGCTATGTCGAGTATTACAAAAGTCCCGGCGTCGGCCCCATTCGCGAGAGCCTGATCGGCGCTGCGCCCTTGATCGCCGGCACGATTGTCATCCTGCTCATTGGCCATCACGTCTTCAGCGTCACCAGCCTCGCCGACGCCATCCGTACCGCTGACGTCGCCATTCTCGCTGACGCCATGGCCCAGATATTGGCCGTGCCCAATGTGCTGGTTTGGCTCTATCTGATTTTTGCCGTCAGCAACGCCATGATGCCCAGTCGTTCCGATCGCCACGCCTGGCCCGCCTTTGCGCTCATTATGGGCGCGGTTGCCCTCGTCGTCGGTTTTCTGGGGCGCAACACGGGCTTGCTGAATAATCTGGCTCAACCTGTCGCCGTGCTGTTCGGCTATCTGGGCACCGCGTTCTCTATCGCCATCGCCGTCGATCTGCTGTGCATCGGCCTCATCGCTCTGGCTGAATGGGTGCTCGGCCGCCTGCGTGGGGCCAGCGTCGTTTATGGCCATAGCTCCAATAGAGAGACCACGACCTGATCGAGGAAAGAATCACTGTATGCAACCAAGTATCCGCACCATCCTGTCGACCACCGGGATTTTCGACAATTTCAACGACGCGCAATTGACGCTGGTGGCCGCGCTCTGCACGCCGGTCACCTATAATCAGGGACACGTGTTGCTGTCGGAGAATGATCAATCGGATGAGATGTATATCATCGGCCGTGGCGGAGTCGAGGTGCTGGTCAATCCTGCCGCAGTTGCGTCCGGCAGCGATCTACAGGACATGGAGCCGGTTGTGCTGACCGAGTTGCGCCAGGGACAGATCGTAGGCGAAGTTGCTCTGGTCGATCAGGGCGTGCGCTCGGCCACCATTCGCGTCAGTCGCGACGACACCCTGCTCCTCCGCCTGCGGCGGGATCAACTCATGCGGCTGGGCGAGACTTACCCTGTCCTGGGCTTCAAGCTAATGCGCAATCTGGCCACCGAGTTGGCTACAAAAATCCGCAATACCGATTGGCTCGTCAGGCAATATCAACTTCGATTACAATCAGACGAATCCGGAAGCTTGTAACATAGTCGGCCCACTCATCAGGAGGAGTATGCGTATCGGCATGGTTTCGGCCACCTATGACGCCACAGTCGTCAATGGGGCCGTGCGAATGGTGACGCTCTATAAGGAACATCTCGAGGCGCTGGGGCACGAGGTTACTATCTTCACCCTCGGTGAACCCGAGGAATCTGATCCTGCGGCGCGTATCGTTCGTTCCCCCGGCATCCGGCTTGGCGGGTACGGCTATTACATCAGCATGAGCTACACGCGCGAGGCGCAAGCTCTCCTGCGACAAATGGATATTGTCCATTGCCATCATCTGCTGATGAGCGTCGAGCTGGCCCACCGCTACGTGCAATGCCCTATCGTCTACACCAACCACACCCGCTATGACCTGTACACGGGCACTTATACGCCTCTGCCGCAACCGGCGGCCGACGCCATCATGCGCCAGATATGGCCGGAGTATACCGACCTGGCCGACGTCGTCATCGCCCCGTCAGACGGGGTGCGCCGGGTGATGCAGGAGTTTGGCGTCCGCAGCCGTATCGTGGTCATCGAAAACGGCGTTGACCTGGAGCGGTTCCTTCATCCCTACCAACCGCGAACCAAAGCCGACTACGGCTTGCCGGATTCGGCCCGGCTGCTCGTTTACATTGGCCGGCTGGCGACGGAAAAGAACATCGAGGCGTTGCTGACCCAGTTCACCGCCGCGCGCGTTCTGATCCCCGACCTGTATCTGGCGCTGATTGGCAAGGGGCCACAGGAAGCTGAGTTGAAGGAATTGGCCGAGGAGCTTGAACTCGGCGACGCCGTTCAGTTTCGCGGTGTCGTGGAGTATGATGAAGTGCCCAACTGGCTGGCCGCGGCCGACGGATTTGTCACCGCCTCTACCAGCGAGGTTCACCCGCTGACGGTCATTGAGGCCATGACGACCGGCCTTCCCATCGCCGCCGTGCGTTCGCCGGGCATTTCCGACAGCGTTGAATCGGGCGTAACTGGCTATCTGGCCGCCGATGAGAATGGGCTGGACGCGGCCATCGTCGCCCTGATAAGCGACCTGAGTAAGGCGAAGGTGATGGGCGCGGCCGCCCGTGAAGCGGGTAAACGATTTGACATCCATCGCACCGTAGCCGAGACGGTCAAGCTCTACGAAGAACTGTTGACGGCGCGCCCTGACCTGCAACGGGCCGAAAAACACGGCCGCTGGGCACGGCGCACGGAGAAATGGGGTGGGTTGCTGAACCAATTAGCTGAAATTACACACCCCGTGGGCGATCTGGACGAAGTGACGCGGCATTGGTGGCCGCTGGATTTGACTGGCCCGCGCAAGCATAATGAGTGAGTCACCGTCAGACCCTCGCCGTCGCCTCGGCCAATGGGGCGAAAAGGTCGCCGCGCTTCATCTGGAAGCGCAGGGCCTGGCCATCCTCGAGCGCAACTGGCGCTGCCGTGACGGGGAAATCGATCTCGTTGCCCGCGACGGCGAGACGGTCGTTTTTATCGAGGTTAAGACTCGTCGAGGTCGCGATTTTGGCGCGCCGGAAGAGGCGCTGACATCCCACAAAGCGGCGAAGCTGATGCAATTAGGGCAGCAATACATGGCCGACCGCGAACTGGATGACGTTGATTGGCGCATCGATCTGGTCGCGGTGGAGCTGGACGGAAACGGCAAGTTGCTGCGCTGCGACCACATCCCCAACGCGGTGCTGGGGTGGTAGGCGATCGCGTAGCTCCTCCACTTTTGGTTCTCGTTGGCCCCACGGCCGTGGGCAAGACGGCTCTGTCGATGGAGTTGGCGCGCCGTTTCAATGGCGAGATCATCTCGGCCGATTCGCGCCTGTTCTATCGCGGCATGGATATCGGCACGGCCAAGCCTTCGGTCGCCGAGCGGGCTGTCGTTCCCCACCATCTGATTGACCTGGCCGCGCCGGACGAGACGCTCAGCCTGGGCGAGTACCAGCGATTGGCTTACCGAACCATCGACGAGGTGCTGGCCCGCGGCCGCCTGCCCATCTTTGTTGGCGGCACAGGCCAATACGTGTGGGCCGTCGTCGAGGGTTGGGGCATCCCCGAAGTCGCGCCGAATCCGGCGCTGCGGGCCTCGCTGGAGGCACTGGGGCAAGATGAGTTGGCGCGCCGGCTGGCCGCGCTCGACCCGACAGCCGCCGGGCGCATCGACCCGCGCAACGTGCGCCGCGTGGTGCGCGCTTTGGAAGTGACGCTAGTCACCGGCCGGCCTATTTCCGAACTGCAGCGCAAAACGCCGCCACCTTATGACATCATCATGCTTGGCCTGACTCGCGACCGCGATACGCTTTATGCGCGCATTGACGCTCGTGTTGAAAGGATGATGGTCGATGGGTTGCTCGACGAAGTGATCCGGCTCGGCGAAGCCGGCTATGGCCCGCATCTGCCGTCCATGAGCGGCCTGGGCTATCGCCAACTGCTGGCCCATCTGGCGGGAGAGATGACCCTGGAGGAGGCCGTCGAGAGGATCAAGTTCGAGACCCACCGCTTTGCCCGACAACAGGCGACCTGGTTTCGCGGCGATGACCTGCGGATCCGCTGGTTCGAGGCTGATGATACAGGAGCAGTCGTTTCTGCGGTTGAAGAGTGGTTGAGAGTGACCACAGACGACAGGCCATAGGCCGCAGAACCGGTTTAATGCAGAGACGCCTATTTTTCAGTTTGCCATAACACCCGGTCTATAGGCCCGTCCTGGGACTTTGACTTTATATACCCATAAGACTGTTGCACGATTTGCTCAAGGACGGGCAACTCTATGTCCCTCAGCCGCTTGATATAAACACAATACCCGGAAGTAGTATGCTTGCCTAACTTGGCCAGCAATTCAGAGTAGCGTGCCGTGCCGTCCATCAGGTAAACAGTAATCTTGCCTTTTCTTGGATAAAAACCAATAACGTGAGCGTCGCCTTCGCGCCCGCTGTCGTATTTGTAGTGATAGGTATCAAACCCGATAGTGCCGACATTCCACATCTTCGGTTCATGCCCGCTTATTCGCTGTATCATTTCAATAAGCACAAGGCAATCTTTTGCGGTTTGCTCATCATTAAGTGAAGCAATGTAGTCTTCAACTGAGCTGTCGTTTTGAGTCGTCATAACAGGCTCCATCTTATGGAAAATGCCGGAACTTAACACCGGCCGTCTGGCAATCCCGGAACCGACGCCAACAGGTCATCCCGATTCGTCGCTCACCAATGACTTGACCATGCAACGATTCTATAAGATTAGTTTTGGTTTGGCATTCTTAGTAGAATTCATCTTATGAACACAATTAAGGATCAAGAGGATACGCTGACAATCAGTTTTAAGGCTGAACTATTCAAAATCAATTCATGGACCATTCTCAGACTACCTGAAGATGCCTCAGCCAGGCTTCCATCAAGAGGAATGACGATGGTTTCAGGGACCATGAACGGCGTTCCCTTTAAAGCCTTGCTCGAACCGGATGGAAGGTATGCACCAGGGCAACAATCAAGTCACTGGTTTAGTCCTGACAAAAAGCTGCTTGACGCTGCCGGCGCTGTGGCTGGTGATAGTGTGGAAGTTTCGATGGAGCCATCCAAAGAGTGGATAGAGCCGGAAGTTCCTGAAGACTTAAAAGAAGCGCTGTCTACTTCTCCAAAAGCGGAGGCTTTATGGGAAGATATTACGCCACTTGCTCGTTGGGACTGGATTCGCTGGATACGCGCCGTCAAAACGGCGGAAACGCGCCAAAAACATATAGAGGTCGCGCTCGATAAACTCAACAAGGGGATGAGAAGGCCGTGTTGCTTTAATCGGAACCTGTGCTCTGAACCGTATGTTTCGAAGAATTGGGCGCTCCTCGAACCGACACAATAGCTATACGATTTACCGCGTGAGCCGCTCAACCAGCCTGCGAATCTCCGACTCAAACGCGGTATTGATGGGGAACATGAGGTTCTGGCGGCGAATGACGGCCGAGCGCGCGGCCAGATACGCCCCCAGCAAGTCGCCCAGCCCGCGCGTCGTGGCAGCGATATCGCGGCTGTAGGTCGCGTTCATCAACGCCCGTCGCGCCGGTTCCTCAGGCGGCAGGGCGGCCAGCAACGGCGGCAGCGTGAAGTAGAGCGTCTGCAAGTAAATGGCGAACGGCTTGTCGGAATCGCCGCGCTTCAACAGACGCAATGTGTCCCACATCATCACCCAGAAGCGATTGTCCAGTTCAGTGAGTTCGGCCGGGCTGATATAAGGTTGCGGCGGGGCCAGCCGGGAGGATGCCGCCTGTAACTGTTCGGCCCAGCGGTCGCTATCCTTCAGGATACGAATCTCCCGGAAAATTGAAGCCGGCTCCAGCGCATCCATGCGCTCAAAGGCGAAATCCGCTTTGGTTCCGTTGCTATAGAGAACGACATGGAGCCAGGGGCGAACGTGCGCGGCGTCGAATGAGCGCACGGCTACATAGGGGTTCACGCCCTTGACGAACTCCTGACGGCCGCCCCAGGCGATCTCCTGCTCCGCCTGTCCCTCATAAACAAGAACACAATCCACGTCCGAATAGGCGTCCTCGGCACGACGGCCGAAAGAACCGTGCAGAAAACACACCTGCACGGCCGCGTCCGCCTGCACATAGCGTTGGAGACGACCTACGAATCGTTCTTGCTCAAACATGATCGTCGATCAGGGCACAAAGCAACCGAAAGCGCGCATCGCCAGCACCGTCGAGATGCCCAGCGCCAGCCCAGCCAACACCTGCGCCGGCGTGTGCCGTTTCAGATAGAGGCGGATGGCCGAGATCAGGATCACGAACGGCAGAAGAATGGCGCCGGCCACCCAGCCAAAGACGACCGTGGCGATCATCCAGGTCGCGCCGGCGGCCGTGGCATGGATACTGATCAGCCATTTGGTGTTGATCAGCCCCAGCACTCCAAGGGTAATGGCGCTGAGGACGGACAGGCAGCGCAGCAACTCGGGGCCATTGAACAAGGTCAGGATGAGGAAGGCCACCGCGCTGGAAATGACCGAGGTCAGATAGGGGATGTGGCGCTCATGGGTGTTGCTCATGTGCAGCTCGCGAATGCGGCCGATGTGCATGAGCCAGGCAATGACGAGGAGAGGCGTCACGGCGACCAGCGAGCCATAGACAAACCCCCAGGCCAACCCGGGCCAGATGGGGCGCTCATAAACGCCCAGGGCAAACCCGATCGCCGCGAACATGATCGGCGGGCTAATGATGTTGGACAGAATCCGCCCAACCCGCACCATTCCCGTGCGGTCTGCTTCGTGTGTATCTCTTGGTACGGTCATGGCGGCCCGGCGACCGAACCGGTCGCCCCTTCCCACAAAATGGCCGGCGCGATGGGTCAAGAGGATCCCCACCGCGCCGGCCGGTATTCAGTCAAACAATACGGATCAGGTACCCTCTTCCCACGAGCCGAGGTAGGAGGCCTGCATCTCGGTCAGGGTGTCGATCTTGATCCCCATTGCGTCGAGCTTGATGCGCGCGATATCCTGGTCGACTTCCTGCGGGACGGTGTAGACGCGGTTCTCCAGCTCGCCCTTGTGGTCGACCAGATACTTGGCGGCCATCGCCTGCCCGGCAAAGCTCATGTCCATTACGGCCGACGGGTGGCCCTCGGCCGCGGCCAGGTTAATCAGGCGGCCCTCACCCAACAGATTCAGCCGATGGCCGTTGTGCTTCATCACGAACTGCTCGACGAACGGCCGCACGCGCTTCGGCTCACCGGTCGCCAGCTCGCGCAGCGCCGGTTTGTTGATCTCCACATCGAAGTGGCCGGAATTGCACATCAGCGCCCCGTCCTTCATGACCATGAAATGGTGCTCGTCGAAGACGTGGATATCGCCCGTGGCCGACACGAAGATGTCGCCGATGGGAGCAGCGTCGTTCATCGGCATGACGCGATAACCGTCCATCACGGCTTCCAGCGCCTTGAGCGGGTCGATCTCGGTCACGATGACGTTGGCGCCCAGGCCACGCGCGCGCATGGCGATGCCGCGACTGCACCAGCCGTAACCGGCGACGACGACGTTCTTGCCGGCGAGGAGTACGTTGGTGGCACGGATAATGCCGTCCATCGTCGATTGGCCTGTGCCGTAGCGATTGTCAAACATGTGCTTGGTCAGCGCATCGTTGACGGCCATCATCGGGAACTGCAACGCGCCGTCGCGGGCCATGGCCCGCAGGCGAATGATGCCCGTGGTGGTTTCTTCGGTGCCGCCCAGCATATTATCGATCAGATTGCGGCGGCTCTTGTGGATCGTGCTGACCAGGTCGGCGCCGTCGTCCATGACGATGTGGGGCTGGTGGTCGAGCACGGCGTTGATGTGCTTGAAGTAAGTCTCGTTGTCCTCACCCTTAATGGCGTAGACCGGGATCTCATAGTGACTGACCAGCGCCGCGGCTACGTCGTCCTGGGTACTCAGCGGATTGCTGGCGCTCAGCACAACATCCGCGCCGCCCGCCTGCAGACTAACCATCAGGTTAGCCGTCTCGGTGGTCACATGCATGCACGCGCTGATGCGCAGACCGGCAAACGGCCGATCGTTCTTAAACTGCTTCAGCACGCCACGTAAAACCGGCATTTCCTGCTCGGCCCAGTCGATGCGATGTCGCCCGCCGGGCGCGAGATCGATATTTTTGACGTCAAAGTCCATTGCGATTCGTAACTCCTTAAATGGCCTGCCCGTGATCCTAGTGGACGACGGGTGCAGACGCTTTGATTGTTTCGGGTTCCTGCAGGAGCACGTCGAGCGCCCCTTCGTCATCAAATGATTCCCGGTATCGCGCGACGAACTCCTCGCGCGTAAAGTAGTGATTTTGTGGGCCGGATTGCTCCAGCACATAAGCAGCCGCCAGCGCACCCATGCGCCCGGCCACGCCCCACGGCAACCCCAACTGCATGCCGCGCATCAGGCCGGCGCGATAGGCATCGCCCGCCCCGGTCGGCTCGGCCACCCAGCGTGTCGGCGCGACGGGGACGAACTCTTCGCGGCCGTCGACGACCAATCGGGAACCGGAAGGCCCCATCGTCATTACCAGACCACCCGCTCGATCCAGAATTTCGGCCTCGCTCAGGCCGGTTTTTTCCTGAATAAGCTGGAATTCGTACTCATTGCTGGACAGCAAATAGCAACCGTCGATACCTTCCAGTATCTCTTCAGCGCTGATGCGTGCCGTCTGTTGGCTGGGGTCATAGATAAACGGCAAGCCGATGCTTTTGCATTCGCGAATGTAGCTGCGCATCGCGCCGGGATCGTTGGGGGTGATGATGGTCAGTTCAGCATCGGGCGCATAGCGGGCGAACGACAGCTTCCCGGCATATGCCATTGCCCCGGTATAGAAGCTGGCGATCTGGTTGTTGTCCTCGTCGGTGTTGACGAAAAACGATGCGCAAAACTCATCCTCGATGTCGAGAATGGCCGACGTGTCGATGCCGTGGCTGTCGAGAAATGCCCGGTACTCGCCGAAATCCTGGCCGGCTGTGGCCATGATAGACGGGCGATCCCCCAGCAAAGCCATCGTATAGGCGATGTTGGGCGCTGTGCCGCCGCGTTGGCGCTTCAGCGAATCCACCAGGAAACTCAGGCTGATCTTTTCAAGCTTGCCGGCGACGAAGGCGTCGTGGAACCTGCCCGGATATGACATAAGGTAATCGAACGCGATCGAACCGGTGATAACAATTTTCATAAGACTTTGCTTTCTCTCGTAAATTTTGCGCCGTGCCCGGCCGTTTCGCACAAACAAACGGCGATTTGGCCGTGCTCTGCCCGCCAAGTCGCCGATCTTTGCCGTTGTTCAATTAGACGCCGCGCAATTTGTTGGGCGCGCAACCATGCAGTATAGCGCGATTATGCGGGGACGCACCCGAAAAACTATACCGGCCATGGGTTACAATCAACCTTACAGCGCATCACCGGCTATCCGGTTGATGTTATGCGCTTCGGGCTTCAGAACCGGTGTCATTCCCAGCCGGTCGCGCAACATCGTCTTGAGCGCGCGCAGCCCGTCACTCGTCTTGATCTTCTTGCCCTCGGCATAGGTTCGCGGGTTGTAGCTGATCGGTATTTCAATGATCTGGTGGCCGGCGAGCAATATCTTGTTCGGCAGCTCAAAATCCAGATTAAAGTCTGTCGTCGTCAGATTGAGCGACTTGACTACGTCGCCGCGCACCATTTTTGTTGCCGTCGCCACATCGGTCAGATGGCCGCCGAAGAGCAGGTTGGTAATCGCCGTCAATACCCGCACACCCAAATAGGCATGGGCATATTTGTATTTCACTTCGCCGCCCAGAACGCGCGAGCCAAAGATGGCCGCCGCGCCCGTTTCATCCGCCTTGCGGCAGAAGCGCGGATGCTCGGCCGGGTCATACTCGGCGTCGGCATCCTGGATGATCATATAGTCGCCGCTCATGTTGGCGATGCCGGTGCGGATCGACATTCCCTTGCCCATGTTGCGCTCGTGGAAGATGACCCGAATCTCAGGGTCGTCAATTTGTTGCAGAATCTCGCGCGTGCCGTCAGTCGAGAAATTGTCGATGACAAGGATTTCGCGCGTCCAGCTCTCGCCCAGGTCAACCGCGCTTGTGCGCTCGATGATCTCGCGAATGGTCGCCCGCTCGTTATAGCAACAAATGATGACGGAGAGTTTTTTCTTGTCCATACCTGCTCATGCCTCGCGACGTTCCCAAGTCCGCCGGCGAGGCTGCGACACTACAACCGCTTGAAGAAGGCGGCGAACGTATCGATCATGTAATCCAGGCGCTGCTTGTCCAGTCCTGGATAAACGCCCACAAAGAAGCCGCTGCGCATCACCTGATCAGAGTAGGGCAACTCGCCCACGACGCGATGTTCAATGTGCTGATAGCCCGGCTGGCGCAGGATATTCCCGGCGAAGATCAATCGCGTCTGAACGTGGTTAAACTCCAGGAACCGGGTTAATTCATGGCGCATAAAGGGCGCTTCGTCGCGCACAACCAGCGGCATGGAGAACCAGGACGGGTCGGCCTTCGGGTGCCATGTCGGCAACATCAGGAATTCGCTGAATTGCTTCAGTTCCTCATAGAGATAAGCGAAGTTTTCCTTGCGACGGCGAATAAAATCGGGCAGCTTCACTAACTGGGCCAGCCCCATGGCTGCCTGGGGATCGGTCAACTTCAGGTTATAGCCGATCTCGGAATAGAAATAGCGGTGGTCGTAGAAGCCGGGGATGCCGGGGATCACCCGCTCAAAGCGGATGCCGCACTTGCCGTTGACGGGGTTGTCGTAGCCGCACCAGCAATCCCGCCCCCAGTCGCGGACAGCGCGAGCGATCTTGGCCAGCTTTGGCCGGTCGGTATAGACCGCGCCGCCTTCGCCCATGGTGATGTGATGGGCCGGGTAGAAGCTGAGCGTCGCCAACTCGCCGAAAGTGCCGACATTGCGGCCGTCCCATTTCGACCCCAGCGCGTCGCATGTATCTTCCACCAGGAACAGATCGTGCCGCTTGACAAAGGCCATCACCTCGTCCATGTTGGCCGGATTACCCAGCGTGTGGGCAAAGACAAGCGCTCGGGTGCGCGGCGACACCGCCTCTTCCAGTTGCGAGACGTCGAGATTCAGATCACCCAGGCAACTGTCGATGAAAACCGGCATGAGCCGGTTCTGGATGATCGGATTGATGGTGGTCGGGAAACTGACGGCCGGGACAATGACCTCGTCGCCCGGGCGTAGCCCATCCGGCAATTGGCGCGAGCATAACGTTGTGATGGCGACCAGGTTGGCCGATGAGCCGGAATTAACCGGCACCACCTCGCGTACGCCGATGAAAGCGCCCAATTGCTTCTCGAACTCTTCGGCGTATGGTCCCGCCGTGAGCCAGAAATCGAGCACGGAGCTGACCATGTTCTGCATCTCCGTCTCGTCAAAGACGCGCCCGGCGTAGTTTACAGTTGTTTTTCCGGGTTCAAAGTTCCGGTTTTGGTGAGCTTTTTCGTAATACTCGGCGACTTGGTCCAGTATCGATTGACGCAGCTCTTCGATATCACCCATTCTACGTTTTCTCTTTGACACTGATGGTGTCGACGCCGGTAGCGTTGTGGAACGCAGTCGGCTGTAGTAGCTGTCGGATTGGCCGTCTCTACTCGTTGTATAAGCCCGGGCGGCCCAGACTATCCGAGGCCGAGGGTGGATTATATCACAGCGAAAGCCATCTCCAAGTCGCCCCGGTGGCTTCCACCCTATCCACCTTCTCCGACAGGCGCGGGCTGCTCCGTCGGTGGTGGCGGCTCTGTTGGCGGGGGAGCCGTCGGTGGCGGCTCCGTCGGTGGTGGTTCCGTCGGCGGTGGCTGTGTTGGTGGCGGTTCCGTCGGCGGTGGTTGTGTCGGTGGCGGCTCTGTGGGTGCCGGCGGGGGCACTGTTGGCGGCCCGATCGTCGGCAGCGGCGGTGGTGTGGCAGTTGGCGGAACCGGGCTGGCAACAATTGGCGCGGTTGGTGAGGGTGGGGGCGGCTGGTCGGGCGGCGTTGTCGCCGTGGGTGGCGGCAAGGTCGGGACCACTGTCGGCAGCGGCAGCGGCGTCAAGGACGGCTGGGGAATTGGCGCGATTGATCCCGGTTGCGCCCCCGGTGGCAGAAAAATGGATTGCCCAGCCTGCAAATCGGACGAATCACGGCAATTGGCGCGCAACACCTCATCCACAGTCGTGCCGCGCAGCACGGCCAGAGCGCCGATCGTGTCGCCTCGCTGCACCTGATAGCGCACCCACCATTGAGGCGGCCCGCAGAGAGAAACGGCCGGTTGCCGTGGCACAAGCAGTTGCATCCCGACCGACAACTCCCCGGCCAAACAGTTGGCGGCAACCAGTTCGGCCGCGGTTGTCTCCGTCCCCGCGGCCAGCGAGGCCAGCGTCTCGCCCGGCTGGACTGTGTAGAGCAGCCAGCCTTCCGGCACCGCCCCGCACACGGTATAGATGACTCCTTCATCACTGACGCCGGTGATAAACCCCGGACGTGGGTTCAGATCATCGGGCACGGGCGCAACCAGTTCCGCGGCAGCATCGGGTAATTTCGCCTCGAACTCCAAGGGGATGATGTTGCCGACGGCGATGGCCGTCGCCTGAATGTTGACGATCGACAGACTCGGCCGATCGAGCGCCGCGCGAGCCTGGAGCGCGTCCAGTTGAGCCAGAATCAGGGCCAACAGCACGGTGATCATCACCCCGCTGGTGAAGAGCAGGTTGACCTGCCAACTGCGGCGCTGCGCGCTCCGATCGGTATCCATAACTTCAGCCCGCCTCGCCGACCGTGGTGCTTCCAGCCGCGGCCTCGATCTCTGCCGCAGGACGTTTGGGGGCGCTCGCTTCCATTTGCTGCTTGACTTTCATCAAGGTCCACGGCCGCACCTCGGCCGCGGGCAGACGTAACGTAAAGGTCGTCCCTGTGCCCAGCTTGCTCTCAAATTGCAGATCGCCGCCGCTGGCCTGGGCCAGCTTTTGTACGACGGCCAAATTGGCGCTGTTGTCGCCCAACCCGACGATGGGCCGGCCGCCGGAGAGATAGTATTGCGAATCGAATACGCGATCGCGGTCCTCGGCGCGAATCCCGGAACCGCTATCGGACACCGACAAGGCCACCGCGCGGCCGGATGCCGGGCCGCCGCCGTTGGTCGAAATGAGATCGGCCCGCACAAAGATAGTCCCGTTTTCCCTGGATGCCCGGCAGGAGTTCTCCAACAAGCTGAGAACCAGCTGGCGCAACACCGTCTCCTTGACGGCCGCCAACGGCAGATCCTGATCGACAGCCATATCCAGCTTCAGATTCTTCTGCCGCAACATAGGCAGGATCGCCCCGGCTGCATACTCTGCCGCCGGGCCAAGCGCCGACTGCGTTACCTGCGGTCGGGCGGCCGTGGGTTGGCCCGGGTCCCGTTGTTGCAAAAAGACGGCCATCGTCTCGGCCTGGCGCGTGCGTTCTTCGGCCGCCGAGAGCATTCGCCGCGTCTCGGCCAATTCGAGCATGAGGCGTTCCTTCTCGGTATCCCTGTCAGCCGCGCGCGCCAGGGTGATCGCCGCCGGCAACACAGGTGAGACGGCCTGGGAAGAGACGCCGGCCGCCTCGAAATCTCCATGACGGCTATTGGCGATGGCCTGGGCGATGAACGCAGCCATGCCGGGGATGATGGCCCGGTCGCGCTCCGACCAACTGGGCGCGGTTGGTGGCGCAGCCAGCATCAGGAACCCCAGACAATGGTTTGCCACAACCAGTGGCTCAACGAACACAGGGCCGAACGGCCCGGCGTTGAACTGCTGTGATAATTCGTGGGCCTGCCGCGCGCCGACACCACGCGGCAGCAATTCGATGCCGCGCTGCTGTTCATATGCCAGGCGAAAGGCGGCGTGATCGGAAAGATTGATCTGGCGGCCGTAGCCGGTATCGCGAGCCGGAGTCGGGCGCAAGTGCCCGAAGACAACCCGCTGCGGATTCTTTTCATCGATGAGGCCGATAGCCGTCAGCCGCGCGGGTACCAGGCCGGTCACCATATCGAGAGCCTGCTCCAGGCGCATCTCAGGAAGGCGCGCGCCGATGACGCGAGTTGACAATTGCAGGTTATGCGCCAGTTGCGCGGCCTGCAGTCGCTCGGCTTCGACTGGAGTCAGCAAGCCGCGAATGTTGTCGCGATAGGCCTGCACGGCCCACAAGGGGAAAGCAACCAGGTAACCCAATCGCAGCCAGTAAACTATTTCCGTGCCGGAAGGGATGATTTCCGGGTAGTTGAAGAAATTGGCCACATGGGCCAGCAACACGACGGCAATAATGATCGGCCGCAATGTCAACCGGCTGCTGCGTTCCATAAGCGACCAGATCAGCCCCATGGCCAGGATCGCCATCTGCAGCACGCCCCAGACGTAGGCCTGGATCGTGCCGACATAGGCTGTGGCCACGCCGGTCGCCGTCACACGGTTTTGCCAATCCTGAAAGAAAAACAGGAACATGACGGCCACGACGACGAGACTGATTAGGAGAAACCCGTCGGCCAGACGAGGCCGACTCATGGCGAACGGCGCCAGTCCCCACACCATCAGGATCACGGTCGCCATGTCGATCGCCTGTTCCATTGGCGGTAACACGATACGCGCCTGAGCCGGATTCGGCTCCACCATCAGGCCGACAAACAGCAAAACCAGCCGCGCGACGAGGATACCGCCCGCAGCGAACGTCATGCGTCGGGCTGACTCATCGTTGGCGTCGCGCTGCCAGCGGGAGAAAGCCAGCGCCAATACCACCTGGAGCGCGAACAAAGTCACCAGATGATAGATCACGCTGCCCGGCGGGCGACTCAACAGTTCGATGATTTGCTGCAGAAAGACCATTACGTGCCGGAATCGATCGGCGCAACAACACGCGCCACAGGCGATTTCTTTAACTATAGAGTATCAGAAACGGGCTTTCGTCGCTATGAAAGATGCGTTAAGCGTCGTGAACAGGTCGTGAGAGGTGTGGCGGCAATAGCGCCAGCAGCCACGGCAACCCGAAGACAATGGGCACGCCAAGCAGATGAGCCAATGCCTGATCACCACCCAGCGCGAAGACCCGGATGTGCCCATAGATCACTACCGACAATTGCGCCAACAGCAGAAACCAAAGTCCGGCCCGGAGTCGGTAGGCCGTTCGCTCTGCATCGTTGCCAGACGCGCTGCCGGCATCGAGCAGCAGCCAGGGAAACGGCCAAGCGGCGTACCAGATACGAAAGTTCAGCGCGCCGGCCAAATAGCCGAAGAAGATGTCGGCCGCTCCACGCAATGCCGATCGGCCCCGAAAGCCCAGCCACACCAGCCACAACGCAAACCCGGCGAACAATGCCTGAGTCACCGCACCGATGGTCTCGATCGATATTCGCCGCCCCAACACCATATAAACCCACACCGCGGGCGAGAAACCGGCACCACCGGTTGCCTCTCTGACCAGTCGTAATGCCAGCTCCAGCGGTGCGCGCAGCGTCTCGCCCTCGCCCGCCCATGGCAGGAAGGCCAACCATGTAAGCAGCGCCGACCCGACCACGGCAGCCCCCGTAAAATGCGCCCGTGCCCGATTATTCGGCAAGTCGCGCCACTCCCTGATGAAGAAGAACGGCAAGGCAAGCACGGCCACGGGTTTGGTCAGCACCGCCAGGATCATGACGAGAAACCCGACTGTCGGCCGCCCGCGTCGCGCAACCCAGAAACCCAGCACCAGCCAGAAGATCATCACCGCATCATTATGGCCGTCCAGAATAAAGGTCAACAGCAACCCCGGATTCCAGGCCCACAACAATGTGTAGGCTGCTCGGCCTGTGCCGACCGGCAGCAGGCTCCAGATGAGCGTGGTCGTGGCCAGAAACGCGACCAGCGCCAGCCCTTTGAACAGCAATACACTCAGGAGCAGGTTGTCGCCGGAAATCGCCATCAAGCCTGCGGCGGGCAGCTCCCACAAAGGGCCATAGGGTGTGGTCAGGCCGGCCCACTCGCCCACCAGCGGCATGAATGGGTCGCCCACGAACGTCGCCGCCGGCACGAGGAATGGGCTTTCACCATAGACACCGGCGATGCGGCCGCGGATGACATAGCCGAATATATCCGTGGCGTTGACGGGATAGGCCCAAAGTAGCGGCAGCGCCAGCAACAACCCGCCGGCCAGGATGAATAGCAGCGGGCGCGCACCGACCCCTTCATGCTCCGCTCGGCGAAAGGCAATGATGAGTAGGGCAAACTGCGCCACCACAAGCGCCATATAGGCGATTCCGGCAAGCAGGGTGGGGGCAAAGGTGCGGATGTCCGCCGGGGGAGACACGGCCACGTTCGGCCGCAGGGGAAACCACAAGGCCATCAGACCATAGCCGGCTGTGCTCATAAGCAGGACGGCGCGCACCGAGAGGCGGCTTGTGAGCGAGCGCACAGGGGGTTCAGGGGCCGGCATTGACCAATTGCGGTTCGGTGGAAGCCGGCTCTTCCTCGTCCATCTCGACCGCCGCGCCATGTTTGTCGAGCGGGACGACGAGCGTCACGACCGTGCCGGAAGCGGGAGTGGAATCGACGCGCAGCGAGCCGTCGATGCGCTCGGCCCGCTCGCGCATGTTGACCATGCCCAGGCTGCCGCGTGTGCTGTAATCGCGATTGATATCGTAAGTATCGAATCCCACACCGTCGTCACGCACTGACGCCGCAAATAAGCCGTCGGTTTGCCAGAAACGGACCTCGATGAGCGACGCCTTTGCATATTTACGGGCGTTATTCAACGCTTCTTCGATGATGGCAAAAGCCACCACTTGCGCCTGTTTGCTCAGCAATGTGCCGACCTCGGCCCCAATCAGGCGCATCTCGATGCCGTCGTTCTCGCTATAGCGACGCAGCAGGGCATCGATTGCCGGGCCAAGGCCCTGCGCCTCCAGAATCAGCGGCCGCAAGGTGAACAGCATGCCGCGGATCTCCGCCGACGTATGTTTGGCCAATGCCTCGACCTTGAGCAGCTCCTCTTTGGCCCGCGCCGGATCGCGATCGATCATCGTTCGGGCGAACCCCATGCGCATGGCGATGGCGGCGATGCTCTGCGTCGGGCCATCGTGGAGATCGCGGGCGAGTTCCTTGCGCGCCTCTTCATCAGCCTCGATGAGTCGCTGCTTTTCTGCTTCCAGGCGCTGGTATAGCTGGGCGTTTTGCAGGGCGATGACAGCCTGATCGCCAACTGACTTGAACAGATCGATGTGCCGGCGATCAAAGTGGACGGCCGTATCGGCGCCAATTACCATCACACCAAACAGCTGGAATCCGGCCCGCAGCGGCACGCAAGCGGCCGTCAGGCATTCACGAAATGCCGCATAGGCGCGCAGCTCGGGGTCGTCCTGGGGATTATTGGTGATTACCGGCTCAGCCTGACTAAGCGCGGCGCCCACTACGCCCTGTTTACCGGCGATCACCTGCTTGCTGTCATCACCCAGGAAGCGACGCCGGGCGATGGGTCGCAAAACGCCACCTTCATACAGGAACACCGCGCCCACCAGCGAATCGCGCGGGATGCCCATCTCTTCCAGAGCCAGGCTGCATACGTCCAGCGATTGTTCCACTACGCGCTCGAAACTCAGGGTCGCGCTGAGGGTCGAGGCCATTCGTTGCAATGATTGGGCCCGGTCATTAGCCGATTTTAGTTCGCGCATTTCCTGCCCCACGGCCAGAGCGACATCGCGTGAGACGGCCTGTCGTGCCTGCCCCACGATGTAGAGCGCAATGGCTCCCATCAGCAGCGTAAACAGGATCGCCAGCACCAGCTCCAGCAACCACTCCACGGCCATCTGCCGACCAAAGACGGCGAATAACAGCATGAAGATCGCTGCCTGGAGCACAACCAGAACGATCATCGTGATCGTTATGATACGTGTCGCCTGGCCATGCCGGCTATTGATGATGTCGGTAACTGAATCGTCCATGATGAGAGGCGATTAGAAGGTTGAAGCTGCCGTGACGGACCCGCCCGACTTTTAACCCACCGAGGTAATTATAGAACAACAACCTTACGGTCAAATGAACGCTCTATTGGCTTCCTACTATATCAGATTATATCCTTCGTTCACCATCTCCTCGTTCACGAGTATAATCCTGCGGCATACCATTGGAGGAAGCGGCATGAAAGCATTTGTCACCGGCGGGACGGGATTCATCGGGCGAGCAGTTATGCGTAAACTGATTGAGCGCGGCTACTCGGTCAATGCGCTGGCTCGTTCGGAGAGCGGCGCGGAGCGGCTGCGTGCCATAGGAGCAGCCGTGAGTCTCGGTGACATCACCGACAGGGAATCCATGCGCGAAGGCATGCTCGGCAGCGATGTCGTTTTCCATATTGCCGGCCTATACCAGTTCACGCCGGAAGCATTGGCCCGGGCAGAATCGGTCAATGTCGATGGCACGCGCAATGTCCTGGAGTTGGCCGTCGAGTTAGGTATTCCGCGCATCGTCTACACCAGCACGGTGGCCGTATTTGGCGATACACGGGGGGAGATACCGGACGAAACCTACTACGCCGGCGGGCCGTTCCTGTCCGAATACGACCGGACGAAGTGGGTGACCCACTACGAGGTGGCTGAACCGCTCATCGCCAAGGGCGCGCCGATCGTCATCGTCATGCCGGGCGGTGTCTACGGCCCCGGCGATAGCAGCATGATCGCTGAGACGATGCGCCTGTTCTATCGAGGGATGCTCCCCGTCTTGCCCGGCCCCGAAACGGTTCTGACCTATGCCTACGTCGACGATATCGCCGAGGGTCACATCCTGGCCGCCGAGAAGGGGCGCATCGGCGAGAGTTATATCCTGACCGGACCGGCCGTGCCGCTGGGCGAGATGGTGGATTTTTGGGCACAACTGACGGGCAAGCCGCGCCCGGCTGCCCACATCCCGGCGCGATTTGCTCGTGGCCTGGCTCCTGTCGCCAATCGTGCCCAACCGGCTCTTTCCTTGCCCCAGGCGTTCAGCGGAGCGGCGTTCAGCTCGCTGGGCGCGGCCTATGCCGGGCGCTCCGACAAGGCACGGGCAGAGTTGGGTTGGCGGCCGCGTCCTATTCAGGCCGGGATGCGGGAGACGTTTGAATGGATTGCCGCCACCGAACCGGCCGGCATGGGTGATCGTGAGAAACGAATAGGCGCGATCATCCTGATCGCCGCCGTCGTGGTATTCCTGCTGTGGCTGATCGGCCGCGGCAAGCGTCGGCCGCCCTCTACGTCGGAAGACTGAACAGCGTTCCGACAGCGCCTGCGTCTTGCACTCAGGAAACAGGCGATTCCTCAGGCTGGTGTGACTCTCCGGCCATCATCAGGCCCAGCTTCTCGGCCGTCGCCTCGGCGCGGGGAACGTCCCCCATGATCTCCCCATGAAAGATCACCAGGATGCGATCGGACAGCGCTAGAATTTCATCCAGATCCTCGGAAATGAGCAGCGTCGCCGTACCCAGATCACGCTGGGCGAGCAGTTGGGCGTGGACATACTCCGTCGCGCCGATATCCAGACCGCGCGTCGGCTGGGCGGCTACGATGGCCTGTGGCTTGCGCGATAGCTCCCGCGCAAGCACCAGTTTCTGAATATTGCCGCCGGACAGGTTCTTGACCGGCGTCTCCAGTGTTGGCGTCTTGACGTTGAACTTTCTGACCAGTTCGGTCGAATTCCGCTTGATGGCCCCGGGATCCAGAAAACCGGCCCGGGCAAAAGGCGGCTTGTCGAATTCGCGCAGGATCAGATTCTCCGAAACGGTGAAGTCGCGGATCATACCGTCGCGCATGCGCTCTTCGGGGATATAGGAGAGACCTCGATCCATGATGGCGCGGGGAGATGCTTCAGCGATGGAACTGCCGCCGATGGTCACTGTTCCGCCGGCCAACGGCCGCAGCCCGGCGATCACCTCGGCCAGTTCGCGTTGGCCGTTGCCCGACACGCCCGCCAGCCCAACGATCTCTCCGCCACGCAGATCGAACGAGACGCCTCGCAAGGCAGGCATCCCGCGATCATTCAGGGCTTCCACATTACGAAGGCTGAGACGCACGTCGCCCAGCTTCATTGGCGGTTTGGCCGGCTGCATGCCGACCGGACGGCCGACCATCATCTCGGCCAACTGCTGCTTGGTCACGCCTGCCGTCGGCCGGGTGCCGATCACATGGCCGTCGCGCAGCACAGTGATCCGGTTACACAACTGGATCACCTCATGTAACTTGTGGGAGATAAAGATCAGGGCATGGCCGTCTTTCTTCATCTGCTCCAGTGTCAGGAAGAACTCATCCACTTCCTGCGGCGTCAAAACGGCCGTTGGCTCGTCGAGGATGAGCAAGGCCGCGCCGCGATAGAGCGCTTTTAGAATCTCTACCCGTTGCTGCTGGCCGACCGATAGCTGCCACACCAGTGCGTCCGGATCGACGCGCAAGCCATATAGCTCGGCCAATTCATTGATGCGGGCTTCTACCTTGTCCAGATCGGTGCGCATCCCGCGCGATGACTTGAGGCCAAGGGCCACGTTCTCGGTGACCGTCAATGTCGGCACGAGCATGAAGTGTTGGTGGATCATGCCAATGCCCAGGCGAATGGCATCGGCCGGAGAGTGGATATCTACCGCTTCCCCGTTTAGACGGATTTCTCCTTCATCCGGCGGCTGGAGGCCGTAGAGGATTTTCATCAGCGTACTTTTGCCCGCGCCGTTTTCGCCCAGCAGGGCGTGGACTTCGCCGGAGAGTACGTCAAAATTGATGTGATTATTGGCCAGCACGCCGGGGAAGCGTTTGGTGATGCCGATCATCTCCAGACGATCGATGCGGCGGGTGCCGGATGGGAGGAGTTCTGTGGTCATTTGGGCCTCAGGCTGTTGAATCTAATGTTCCAGGAAGGGTTCAGTTCTTCTGGTGGGGGGGGTGCGACAGGCTGTCCGTCACACCCGCCCCCACGCCCTTCAGCAAGCGCACATGCGGATGCGCCTCATGCTATCTGAACGGTTACTGGCTGGCGCCTTCCATGCCTTCAAGCAGTTGCGGCAAATACCAGATTTCTTCGTCGGTCGCGGCCGCGCCATCGGCGATATAGGAAGTGCCGTCCTGCAGGTTGATCGGGCCGGTCCAGACGTTGATCTCACCACTGGCCATGCCGGCGATGAACTCATCGAGCTGTGCCTTCATCTCATCGGTCAGAGCCGGGCCATTGATCCAGCCGACATCCGTAATCGCCGGATCGGCCAGGCTATCCCAGGTCGGCGGGAACCAGTCCCAGGCTTGCACCCAGGTACCGTTGGAAACGGCTTTCGCGATATTGAGATAGGATGGCCCCCAACTGAAGAACGGGACGCCCAGACAGATATCCGGCGCGTTGTCGCATGCGGCCAGATAGTCATAGGGGATGGCCCAAACGGCATCGCCCTGCGCCGCGCGCTGGCCGGAGATGTCAATCGCTTCTGTGGTGTCAATGCCGCTGAGGATCACATCCGTGCCCGTGTCGATGAAGTTGGTCACCACTTCGGTTGGGTCCAGCGTGACGCCGGGGATATTGAACCAGAAGCCGATCCAGTTGACGGCGAAGCCCATGTTGGCGGGATCTTCGCCACGATAGTTCTCATAGCAATATTTCGCGCCCAGATAGGCCGAGGCTGCCAGACGACGTGTCTCAAAATTGATCAGCGGGCCAAGGTAGCCGATGTTACCCGTTTCGGTGCCCAACGCGGCCGCACAACCGGCAACAGCCTTCATAAGATACATACGACTCATTGTGTTGCCCAGGTTAGGCGGCGCTTCGCCGGTCTTGACGTCATCGCCGGTGACGGCGATGAAAGTAACGTCCGGATATTTCAGGGCCGCGCTGAGCGTATCTTCCTCGAACTCGTCAGAGGTCGCGAAGATAAGCGTTGCGCCGGCGGCCACCATGTCATCGACGACTCCTTCCACAGTCGCTTCCGGCTTGTCGGCCGGGTTCAGAGACTCGAAGAGGATCATCTCCGAACCGGGCAGGTTATCAAGGACGAACTGGCCACCATCGGCGTTGGCCTGGCTCCAGCCATGGTCATTCTTCGGGCCGACCAGGATCATGCCAAACTTGATAGGGCCTGCCTCAGCCGCCGGCTCCTCGGCCGGAGCGGCCGTCTCGCCGCCGAATACCGACAACGTGCCCGCGGAGATGCCCGCGACTGCCGCGTCGGCCGCGGCCTTGGCTTCTGCCGGCAATGTGTAGGCGGGGTTGTAATCCATCACTAGTCCGCCGTTCCCCAGCGTCAGAGCGAAGGATGTGCCACCCAACTCGCCTTTCTTCACGTTCTCGATGATCGTGTTGATGACGCCCTTCCAGTTATAAACCTGGCTGGCGACGACGATATCGGGAGCCAGGGAGGTTTGGCTCGATTGCGTGCCGAACCACGGGATGCCGTTCTCCTCGGCCACGCCGATCGCGCCGACAACCATCTGGGCCGTGCCGGTCAGGGCATCCGCGCCGGCGCCAACCTGGGTATTGGCCGCCTCGGCCGCCAGAGCGACGTCGCTGAAGGAACCGATGTAGTTGACATTGACGGTGATGTCAGGCTTGACCGACTTGGCGCCGGCGGCAAAGCCGTCGACATACAGCTTGGCATCACCCGTCTCGATCGGGCCGACCACGCCCAGCATATTGCTCTTGGACAGGGTAGCGGCGATAACGCCGTTGACGAATCCACCTTCTTCCGAACGCGCCTCATAGGCGTAGATATTGGGGATACCAAAGGTGTCGACCGTCGTGCCCCAGGCAAAGCTCGTTTCGGGGAAATCGGGAGCGATCTCCTGCAGGGAGCTGCCGTACTGCGAGCCATGGGCCAGAACCAGGTTGTACCCTTGGCTGGCGTAGTCGCGCAGTGCCGTCGCGGCATCGTCCACGACGAACATGTTGTCGGAATAGGCGAACTCGAAGTTCTCGGCCCCCATCTCATTCTGGATGGCAACCAGCGTATCATACATGCTCTGGCTGAAGGCCAGGTCATTGATGGCGCTGGGCATGACCACGGCTACACGGAACGGGCCGCTGGCCTCTTCGGCAGGAGCTTCTGCCGCCGCCTCGGTGGGCGCGGCTTCTTCCCCGCCCGTGGCCAGTGCTTCGGTCGCCGGCTGCGTGCCCCCGCAGGCCACGATAGCCATCGCGAAAATCAACAATAAAGCAAACCATGCATAACGTTTCATTTTCTTCTTCTCCATTGAAACAATTGGTTTCCACATGAGAATCTATTCTCCACCGTTCTTCAACCACACAATGTGGCCACACAATAGGGTCATTCACAAGGTGTGGGTGGATCGACAGCGGCCTGCAAGGGTGACCCATCGAACGCCGATTGGTCGATTGTAAACAAGACTCATGGTGTAATTTGGGACGACATCACCTCCTTTATGTGTGTTTCGGCGCGTCCGGTTAACTGCCTCGCTCGTAAGGTACGCCAAGAGCCGCGGGTTTACGCATTCGGCCGGCCGAGAAGGTAAGGACAACGATGGTCAACACATAGGGCATCATGATGAGCAACTCCGACGCGTTGCCGGGAATCGGGATGTTGAGCGCCTGGATCCACAACTGGAGGGCATTCACCATGCTGAACAGCAACGCGCCAAACAAGACGCCATACGGCTTCCAGCCGCCAAAATAGACCAGGGCCACGGCGATGAAGCCCAGCCCGCTGGTCAGATTTTGCTGGAACACGTTGAGTAACGCAATGGAAAGCGAAGCACCGGCTATCCCGGCCATCACTCCGCCAAACGTGACCGTGGCATAACGGGTGCGCGGGATACTGACACCCAGGGCATCGGCGGCGGCCGGGTTCTCGCCCGCGGCGCGAATCTTCAGCCCCAGCGTTGTACGATAGAGCACAAACCAGGCAACCGGCACCAGCGCATAGGCGAAGTAGACGATGATACTTTGCTGAGCCAGGATCGAGACGATGGCACCCAGCACCGGTATCCCCAGAAGCGTGGACATCAGGTCAGGGAAATGCCGGGTCAAGAAGTCGCTGACCGGGCGGAAACCGCTCACCGTTTCAACTGTGCCGAGCATCTTCTGAAACAATAACTCGCTCATACCCAGGCCAAACAGGTAGACGCCAATGCCGCTGATGCCCTGCTCGGCTTGCAGCGTGACGCTGATGAAGGCCATCGCCAGGCCCATCACGCCGCCGACGATAATTGCGGCCAGCAAGCCAAGCCACGGATTACCGTTGGTTAAAGTCACATAGAAAGCGGCGAAGGCGCCCATGAGCATGATGCCCTCGACACCCAGATTATAGATGCCGCTGCGCTGGCCGAACATTTCACCAATAGAGGCGAACAGGTATGGGGTCGCCAGTCGGATGCCGGAGGTCAACACCCCAATGAGTACGGTTGTGGTAAACAGATCGCTAATCACTTGGATGCCTCTCCCTCTGCATTCAGTGCAGGTGGCGCCTCCGCCGGCACATTCCCTGTAGGGGCTGGTTTCGAACCCGCCCCGATGTCAGGTTTAATATTCGTCCCTGTCTCGGCCGCACTCGCCTCCGCGCCGATCTGCCGGCTGCGCGCCAATCGACGACTAAATATATCGCTGCTGACGACGAAGACGACTACGAGTCCGTTCAACGCTGTAATCAGGGCCGCAGGCACTTGCATGGCTCGTTGTAGACTGTTCGCGCCGACGATGAGTGCGCCAAATATGAATGACGCCGGTATCGCGCCAATCGGGTTTAGCTTGCCGAACAAGGCCGCCACAATGCCGTTGAATCCGGCCGAGCCGGTGAACCCGGCCAGTGAGCCGTCGGTAAACATACGATGATGCACGCCATAGACCTGCACCGCTCCCGCCAACCCGGCAAACGCGCCGCTGAGCAGCAAAGCCAGGACAATGTTGCGCCGCACCCGGATGCCCGCGTAGCGCGAGGCCTCAGGGTTCAGACCCACGGCCCGAATGCGATAGCCAACGGTTGTGCGCCATAACAAGATGTAGACCAGGAAGGCCAGGATCACAGCGATCAACGCGCCGAGGTGAAGTCGGGTCGGTACCCAGCGCGGCAGATCGAACGCCTGGGCCAATCGTGCCGTCTGGGGGATGCGCGACGACACTTCCATCTGGGCCGGGTCGATCATCGGCCCCCGCAGCAGGTAGTTCATCCCCTGCACGGCGATGATGTTGAGCATGATGGTGCTCAGAATTTCGTTGACGTTGTAATACGCCTTCAGCACGCCGGGGATGCCGCCCCAAATGGCCCCACCCACGAAGCCGGCGATGAGCGCCAGGGGGATGATGACGATGCCCGGCGCATCCGGCATCTTCAGGCCGATGAGCGTCGCCAGTATGGCCCCGGCCACCAACTGCCCTTCCCCGCCGATGTTGATGACACCCGCGCGAAAGGCGATGCAGATGCCCAGGGCGACCAGCAGCAGCGGCGTGGCCCGCACGATGGTGTCGGCCACGGCGTTGGTGCTGCCAAATGCGCCGTTCAGCAAGGCCCCATAGGCTTTAATCGGGTTGGCGCCCAGCAATTGGAGCATGATGGCCCCCACGCCGAGCGCGGCCAGCGTGGCCAGCAAGGGCAAGGCCAAGTCGAATAATCGTCCGAGGCGTGGATATTTGATGAAGACATCAACCATAAGTCACCTTAAGTTGCGTGATGCTACCCTTCATGGAAGGGCGTCCCGAGCGCCATCGGTGGCGAGACGCGCAATATCCGGCGTAGCGGCCGTTGCCAGCCCTGGGGCATGGCGTTGATAAATCGTTCCGTGTAGTCGCTGCCGACGGCCAGCAATACAAAGATCATGAGGATCCAGGGCAGGCTATTGAAGGCCACCACCGATACTTCGGGGAATGCGCGCTGCAGCACGGTCGCCAACGCTTTTGTTGCGCCGAAAAGCACCGCGCCAAACGCGCCGCGAATCGGCGACCAGCCACCGAAGATGACGATGGCCAGAGCGATCCAGCCCATGCCGCGGATATGGCCGTCGGACCAGCCGATTTTGACGTTAAGCGAGTAGGCTGCTCCGGCGATGCCGACCAGCGCGCCGCCCAACAGGGTGTAGATGTAGCGTTGACGATTCACATCGATGCCGCGCGCAAAAGCTGCCTGGGGGCGTTCGCCCGAGCCGCGCAGCTTCAGACCCGGCTGCGTCCGGTTGAGCCACCACCAGGTGGCGGCGATGAGCGCCATGGCGAAGTAGACGACGATATCCTGATCGAAGAATATCTTGCCGACGACGGGAATATCTTTCAGCAGGGGGATGCCGTAGTGGGGCACAATCACGCCGCGCATGCGCGTGTAATTCTGACCCATAAAGGCGCTCAGATCGTCGCCCAGCAGCGTGAGCACGAAGCCGATGGCGACCTGGCTTTGATTCAGGCGGATGCTGCCGAGGGCAACAATCGCGGCGAAGATCATGCCGACAACGGCCGCTGCCGCAAAGCCCAGCCAAACGTTATCGGTCTTCATGCCGACCAGAAAGCCGGTCATGGCCGACATCAACATGGAACCATCGAGCGACAGGTTGACGACGCCGGAGCGTTCGGTCAGGATTTCGCCGCAAACGGCGATGATCAGCGGCGAGGCCTGCAGCACGATAGATGCGAGTACAGCGATCAGTTGGGCATTATCCATCAATCGCCTCCTCCCAGATCGGTTGTGATATTTTCCGGGGCCGACGGGACAGTCTCTAAGGGGCTACCCGCCATGTCCTGCTTCCGGCCGAACCCCAGTTGGCGCGGCGAACCGAATAGCAGCACAAACAAGACCATCACTCCGGTCAGGATGCCGCCCAGCGCCGAGTGGAGTTGGGTCTTCAGCTGGAGCGTGATGCTACCGTTGAGCACCGCCGAAAAGAAGAAGGCGATCAGCGGCACCCACAAGATGCGGTAGCCGGCGAGCATGACGATGAGCAGGGCCAGAAAGCCGATGCCGCCGGAGATGCTTTGTCGCAGGCTGTCGAACCAGCTGAGCACGCGCACCGCGCCACCCAGACCGGCCAGAGCACCGCAGAACATCATGGCCATCACCGTCTCGCGCTCGCTGGACACACCCAACAGGTAAGCTGAATACGGGTTCTTGCCCAGCGCTTTAAGCTTCAATCCCCAGGTCGTGCCGCGCAGGATGACGAACACCCCGGCGATCGCCGCCGCGGCCAGAATGAGCGAGAGCGGGCTGAACCGTGACTCAAAAAGTCGGGGCAGCAGGGCCGCTTCCTGGAAGGGCACGGTTCCCCGGAACGACCCCCCCTCAGGTGGCTGCCATGGGCCGGAGACCAGATAGTTCGTCAGGATAATGGCCAGATTATTGAGCGCCAAACCACCAAAAATCTCGTTCACTTTACCACGTGTCTTCAGGACGGCCGCGATCGCTGCCCAGAGCGCTCCGCAGAGCATCGCTGCGACGATCTCCAGCGGGATGAGCATCCAGGCCGGCCCGTCTATATTCAGGGCGACCCAACTGGCGCCAATGGCTCCCAGGATGATCTGACCTTCCACACCGATGTTCCACAGGCCGGCGGTGAAGGTGACGACAAGCCCCGCCGATGCGAGCAGCAGCGGGATCCAAAAGGCCATGACGCTCAGGAACTTGTCCTGGTTGCCAAACGCTCCGTCCCACATGGCCCGGTAGGCGACTGCCGGGCTGGTGTTGTACAGGAGAAGTAAAATGCTGGTGAAGATCAACGCAGCCACGATTGGCACCAGAGGCCAAAGGCGCATGAGCCAGGCGCGGCCGTCTCGCCGGGTATCGATCATACTTGTCCTCCTATGAGATGGCCCAGTTCATCGGCCGAGGTGTCGCGGGCG
>DAOMSB010000012.1:0-50358 GCA_035446145.1 Promineifilum sp. (SeqCode)
CGCCGATAATGGTGTGGGTTCCTTTCAGCAGCAGCATCAGCCACAAATCCTCACGAGCCAGGAACTTGAGCTGCCCCTCACGAACCCGGATCTCGTAACCCTCTTCAGAAGGCACTTCCATAGCCCACGGCATCCAGGGCTTCAAATCCTCCTGTGATTCGAGCACTGCTTCGCGCACGCTGCGGCCGTCTCCCGGCAATGGGCCGCGAATCGTCAAACGCTCCGTCTCGAAGCTATAGGGGAAGTCAAGCAGGATCGGGTTTTTCATTGTTCAACCTGGGAAGACTTAATGGGCTTGACCCGTCGCCAAGTCAAGCCCATTTTCAGAATCAGGCAGATTGAATCGACAGGTCACCGGATCGGTAACTCCTGTCGATCAGGAACCGGGATCAATTCGTGACGGACAACGAAGATACCGGCACACCTAACCGCATATACTGACCAAAGACCCACCCGGTCTGGCCACTTGCGGTGATGATTTGGATCCACGTGCTGTCGGCATTGCGGAAGCCCGAAAGCGGGACGATCTGGCATCGGGACAAGGTGCCCATCGTCTCAAACTGGGTGCTCGGGCCACGCCGAATATTCAACACAGTGGTCGCGGTGGATTGCCCTTGCATCCCGGCGGGTGCCGTGGCGCAAACACCCCCTTCGCCGGTCGGAGGTGTCGGCTGCCCCGTGATAAGGCCGCCACTGATCGTGATCAGATCGGCCCGAAGCAACGCCCCGCCGGTGCGATCGAAGAACTCAACTCGCACGTCCATCGTGCCGCCATTGGTGAAAAAGTCGGTCGACACGCTGGTAGCGGCCTGGGCACGCCAGTTGTCGATGATCAACTGATTGTTGATGAACAGGCGCGAACCATCGTCGCTGGTCAGGATAATGCGATATTGGCCGGGGCGGGCAGTAAACTGTCGCGTAAACCGGGCAGACCAAAAATCAGAATTAACCCCCGGACCGGGCGAGCCATCACCCCAGTCGATGGAGATCGTCGCCTCATCACGAATCAATGAAGGGGAGCCGGACAACGTCATATTATTGAAATACTCCGCTCTCCAGTTTGGGAAGAACTGGCCGCCGCCTGCATTGTTGATCAGTCGCCAATTGAAGCGAGCCGTGGCAGCGCCACCCGCTTCGAAATAATCGATCCGGATCGAGTGATTGCCATTCATGAATCTATCAACGGTCATGGTATGCTCCTGGCTATGGGTCCAGGAATCAATCACCAGAACATTGTCGATCCAGATGCGCATGCCGTCATCCATCGTGGCGTAGAACCGATAGGTGCCGGCCGGGAAGTTGACGGTGCGCGTCCAGCGAGCCGAGAAATTGTCACTATTGATTCGCGGGTCGGGAGAACCATCGAACCAATTGAAATCGATGCTGTTCTCCCAGCGGGTCAGGACAACGGGGCCATTCAGATCCCGATTGTTCCAGAATTCACCAAGCCATTGGGCATCCTGGGCCTGGGCAGAACGTTGCCCGCCAAGTACCAGAACAAAAAGCGCGAGCAATGCAGCAGTCATGATCAGATACGGACGGCTGAAGCGGTTCTTCATGAAAATTCTCTCCTTGCAATTTTGGCCGCCTGCCCCAACCCACATACAGGCGGCCGACAGGGGTCAGATATGCTCAAATAATAATATCCCACGACAAGAGCGTCAATACAGACCCGAATTAATATGGCTGACGTTAAGCCATCGAACCCCATGACTATTAGGCCTCGATAGTGATTCATATGGTATGATTAAGGTCTATGAATTCACCGTCAACCCCATGCCAAATTATGGCTGGTTGCACCCTATTTAAGGGTATCTCCTCAGATGATTGTGAGCATATTATGGCTCATGGCCGAATCTACGAAGTCGAGCCTGGCGATTTTTTCTTCCACCAAGGGGAAGACTCGACGATGCTCTACGTCATCCTTTCCGGCCGGGTCAAACTTTCTCAAGTGACAAGCGAAGGAGATCAGGTCATCATCGATTACTTTGGCTCGGGTGAGGGGTTGGGCATCGCTATGGCTCTGAACAAGAAGCCATACCCGCTCACTGCCGAAGCAATCGAACCCTGCACTGCCGCCGGGTGGGGTCGGGAAACGATGCTCGACCTGATGAAGGAAAACGCCCAACTCGCCATCAACGGCATGAATATGATCAGCCAACGCTTCACCCAGATGCAGCACCGGTTTCAGGAGCTGGCCACCCAACGCGTCGAACGGCGTGTGGCGCGCGCACTGCTGCGCCTGGTGCGCCAATTCGGCCGGCGGACGGAAGAAGGTGTCTTGATCGATATATCTCTCAGTCGGGAAGACCTGGCTCAGATGACGGGCACCAACTTGTATAATGTCAGCCGCATCCTCAGCAAATGGGAAAGCAGCGGGCTTATCACGACCGGCCGAAAACAAGTAACGTTAGTTAATGCTCACGAACTGGTTATCATGGCCGAAGACATCCCTCAGCCCGGCAGTCGAGCACCGAAAACAGATTAAACGACATCTCCGCCTGTTTTTCGTTTTCTCACTCCCCTACTCACTCCATTTACCCAATAACAGTGCCGGTCTTTGCAATAATGCAAAGACCGGAGCACCCATTTCAACTATCCTGTCGACATTGCACCCATTATTTATTTGTGGCGTGCCTTTATGGCATGCGAAGACAGGAGAAACGGAAGAAAATGACACTCAACCGCAAATCGACCAGACCGATTATGTTGATTACGGTATTGATGATCGTGGCGGCCATGGCCGTCCTGATCGTCAGTTGCCGCGACAACAACGGTGGCGCCGCAGCCGTCCCTCAAGGGGCCGGGGCGACGGAAGATATCAACGTTATCGCCGAAGCTCGTGGCCTGACCCCGGGCGACATCGTCAATGCCGTGAAGACCTATACGCCCAGCGGCAAGCATGACGAATATTATTTGTTCGCATCGGGCGGCCAGTCGGGCCAGGTGTACGTCATCGGTCTGCCCTCCATGCGCATCATCAAGCAGATCGCCGTCTTCACCCCCGAACCCTGGCAGGGCTTCGGCTACGGTGAACTGGGGACGCTGCAGGTGTTGAGAGAGGGCGGCCTGGCGGCCGACGGTACCCCGCTGACATGGGCCGATACCCATCATCCCGGCCTTAGCGAGACCAACGGCGAATATGACGGCCAATATCTCTTCATCAACGACAAGGCCAACGCCCGCGTGGCGGTCATCGACCTGCGCGACTTCGAAGTCAAGCAGATCGTCAAGAACCCTATTACCCTCAGCGACCACGGCGGCACCTTTGTGACCCCGAACACTGACTGGGTCATCGAGGGTGGCCAGTATGGCATGCCCCTGGGCTTCAAATATAGCTCCATCGAGAACTATGAAGAAGATTACCAGGGCATGATCACCTTCTGGAAGTTCAACCGCGAGGCCGGCCGCATCGCCACCGACCAGTCGTTCGCCATCGAGCTGCCACCCTACTGGCAAGACCTGTGTGACAGCGGCAAGCTGGTCAGCGACGGTTGGGTCTTCTGCAACTCCATCAATACCGAACTGGCCACCGGCGGCGTCGAATTGGGCAACCCGCCCTTCGAGTCCGGCGCCAGCCAGAACGATATGGACTTCCTCCATATCATCAACCTGAAGAAGGCGGCCGAAGTCTACGCGGCCGGCAAGTTCGACCTGATCAACGACTTCCCGGTCATCAGCCTCGACACGGCCATCGGCGAAGGACTGCTCTACTTCGCTCCCGAGCCGAAAAGCCCCCACGGCTCCGACGTGACTCCCGACGGCGAGTTCGTCATCGTCGCCGGCAAGCTGGACCCACATGTGACCGTCTTCGGTTTCGACAAGATCATGGCGGCCATCGAGGCCGGCACGAGCGACACCGACCAGTATGGCGTGCCGATTCTGGACTTCGACTCCGTTATGGAGACCCAGGTTGAGCTGGGCCTTGGCCCGCTGCATACGCAGTTCGACAACAAGGGCTATGCCTACACCAGCCTGTTCCTCGATTCGGCCGTGGCTCGCTGGTCGCTAGGCGGTTCGTTCGATGAACTGAACGAAGACCCGCCGTGGACGCTCGTCACCAAGACGCCGGTGCATTACAACATCGGTCACCTGGTGACGGCCGAAGGCGACACCGTCTCTCCCGACGGCAACTGGCTGGTGGCCATGAACAAATGGGCCGTCGATCGCTTCATGCCGGTCGGCCCGCTGCTGCCGCAAAACTTCCAGTTGGTGGATATCAGCCAGCCGGGCACGAACATGCCGCTGGTCTATGACATGCCCTTGCCCGACGGCGAGCCGCACTACGCCCAGATTATCAAGGCCGACAAGATCAAGCCGTGGGATGTCTATCCCGAAATCGGCTGGGATCCGCATACGCAGTCAGTGCGGGCTGATGCGCCCCAGCAAGGCACCGAGCGTGTCGAGCGCGACGGCAACAACGTCACGGTCTACATGACGGCCATCCGCAGCCACTTCACCCCCGAGCGGGTAGAGATCAAGAAGGGCGACCATGTCACCTGGCATATCACCAACGTCGAGCGCGCACTGGACGCGACCCACGGCTTCACCATCCCGGCCTACAACATCCACATCAGTCTGGAGCCGGGCGAAGTGGCGTCGTTTGAGTTCGACGCGGTGCAGGACGGCGTGTTCTCCTTCTACTGCACCGAGTTCTGCTCGGCCCTGCATCTGGAGATGATGGGCTATATGACCATCGACCCGGGCGAGTAAGCCCCGGCCATCAACTAACGACTCCTTAGTGTGAGAGGCTGGGGCGACCTAACAATCGCCCCGGCCTCACCCCTTCCTGTATCGCGCCAATGCTCAATGGCGAGAGGAAATCATGAGTAAATTGATTGAGAAAATTATCGGCCCGCGTACCCCGAAAGAGCTTTCGGAGGAAGACCGGCAGAGGTTTCGCTTGCCCAGCATCCTGTTTGGTATCGCCGCTTTTCTGCTGCTGGTGTCGATTTTCTTTCCCTATTGGGGAATGACGTTGAAAGCGCCGCAATATCCGGGCGGATTATCGGTTCAGGTATTCGTCAACCGGATGGAAGGCGATGTGAAGGAGATCGACGGTCTGAATCACTACATCGGCATGCGGCCGCTGGACGAAGCCGCCCAACTTGAGCGTTCGCTGAGCTTCATCGTGATCACCGCGCTGGTGTTGTTGACGTTGGCGGCGATTTTCATTCGCTCGCCGTGGACGCTGCTGATGGCCTTGCCGGCGATCCTGTGGCCGCTCATCTTTCTGGGCGATATGTACTACTGGATGCGTAATTTCGGGCTGAATCTCGACCCCAAGGCGCCGTTGAGCAGCGCCATCAAGCCGTTTGTGCCGCCCATTCTCGGCTCCGGCTTCGTCGGCCAGTTCGAGACGATTGCCACGTTCCATCTTGGCATATGGATGGCTTTCCTGGCATCGGCGCTCATCCTGGCCGGGTTATACTACCAACGTCGCGCCTACAAGCCGCTGGTCGACAAAGTCTAATATAATATGGATAAGGGATTCGTAATTCGTAATTCGTAATTCCAAATTCCAAATTTCTAATGAAGTATTTTCGTCTCCTCCTCATCCTCTTCCTCCTTGCGGCCATTCCTCACGTGGCATGGGCGGACGAGATCATCCGCGTGCCGGCCGAAGAACTGGCGGCGGCGGTGGCGGCCGCCCAGCCCGGCGACACCATCGAGGTGACCGGCGGCGTCTTCAACGGCAACCTGGTGATCGACAAGCCGCTGACGCTCATCGGCATCGACAATCCCATTCTGGACGCCAACTTTTTCGGCACAGTGGTGATGGTGACCGCTCCCGACACGACCGTTCGTGGCTTCACACTGCGCAACTCCGGCAACAAGCTGATCACCGAGGACGCCGGGGTTAACGTCGGCGCACCCGGTGCGCTCATCGAGGACAATATCCTCGAAGATGTGCTGTTCGGCCTCTACCTTCACAGCAGCCCAAACAGCACCCTGCGCAACAACCACATCACCGGCAAGGACCTCGACATCGCCCGGCGCGGCGACCTGATCCGCATCTGGGAGAGCAACGACGTCCTCATCGAGGGCAACGTCACCATCAACGGCCGCGATGCCGTGCTGTGGTATTCGCAGCGGCTGACGCTGCGCAACAATGAGTTCACCCACGGCCGCTACGGGCTGCATTTTATGTATGACGACGACGCCATCATCGAGGGCAACCGGCTGACCCATAACTCGGTCGGCGCCTATCTCATGTACAGTCGCCGCACGGTGGTGAAGGACAACCTGCTGGCCTTCAATCGCGGCCCCAGCGGCTACGGGATCGGCCTGAAGGACGTTGACGACGCCTCGCTGATCGGCAACCGCATCCTGGACAATCGAGTAGGGGCTTTTCTCGATGCCTCCCCGCGCGAGCTGAACAGCGTCGGCATTATACAGGGCAATCTGTTCGCCTATAACGACATCGCCATCGAGATGCTGCCGTCGGTCCGCCACAACATGATCAGCGACAACAGCTTCGTAGAGAACGAGCAGCAGGTGGTCGTGGCCGGGGGCGGTCAATTGCGGGACAATGAGTGGACCGTGCGCGATCGCGGCAACTATTGGAGCGACTACGCTGGCTATGACGCCGATGGCGACGGCCGCGGCGAGGTATCCTACCAGGCCCAGCGCCTGCTGGACAACCTGCTCGGCAGCCGACCGGAATTGCGGCTGTTCCTCTATAGTCCGGTGGTGAACGCGGTTGATTTCGCCTCGCGCGCCTTTCCCATCGTCCGACCCCAGCCCATCCTGGTGGATGATGCCCCATTGACCCAGCCGCTTCCGCCGGCCGGCGCCCCTCTGCCCATCGTCGGCAACGAGGGCGCGCTGTGGCCTGTGCTGTTGCTTCCGCTGGTGCTGCTGTTCCTGTACGCCTTCATGCGACTGGGACAACGACGCTATCACATGCCCGCTTCGCCGGCCCTGATGGGACGAGAGGAGTTGGGCCACGGTGACTGATATGATTGAAGTCAGGAATTTGACGAAACGGTTCGGGCGGTTCACGGCCGTAGACGACCTGTCCTTTACGGTCGGGGCGGGTGAAGCGGTGGCCCTCTGGGGGGCTAATGGAGCCGGCAAGACCACGGCCGTGCGCTGCCTTCTGAATCTTTTCCCGTTCGAGGGCGAGATCCTCGTCAACGGGCTGGATGCGCGACGCGCCGGCAAGGATGTGCGACGCCTGATCGGCTTCGTACCCCAGGAATTGAGCTTCCACGACGACATGAGCGTGGCCGAAACGCTCATCTTCTACGCCCGGTTAAAGAAAGTGCCCGACGGCTTCGACTTCCAGCCGCTGCTGGAACAGGTGCGACTGGTTCCCCACGTCCACAAGCGAGTGGGCGAGCTGTCCGGTGGGTTGAAACAACGCCTGGCCCTGGCGGCCGCCTTGCTGTCCGACCCGCCCATTCTGGTGCTTGACGAACCGACGGCCAGCCTCGACATTCGCTCGCGAGAAGAGTTTCTGGTGCTGCTGCGCTCGCTGAAAAGCAAAGGCAAGACGATGATCTTCTCGTCGCACCATCTGGAAGAGGTGACGGCGCTGGCCGACCGGGTGTTACTGCTGGAAGGCGGTCGCCTGGTGGTGGACGCTCCGCCCGACCAGCTGGAGCGACGGTTGGGGTGGGAGACGACGCTGCACCTCTATCTGCCGGAGACCGTCATCGATCCGGCGGTGGAGCATCTGGAGGGACTGGGCATGCCGGTCAGTCGCAACGGCCGCGGCGTGCGCGTCCATGTGGCCCCTGGCGCGAAGGGCAAGGTCATCCGCGTCCTGCATGAGGCGGGCATCGAGGTAGACGACTTTTCCATCGAATAGAGGCAAGGCGGCCAGCCGGTCGCCGGGCTTCATTCGTGTGGGTGGTGATCATGGATTTTGAAAATGTGCTGACGTTGATTCAAAAGGAATTGCGTGACGCCTTCCGCAATCGCTGGTTCCTGCTCTACGCTATCGCCTTTGCCGGGTTGTCGCTGGCTTTGGCCTGGTTTTCCGTGTCCGGCGCGGGCAGCTATGGCGTGGCCGGCTTCGGCCGCACCACCGCCGGGCTGATCAATCTCATCCTGCTCATCGTGCCCCTCATGGGGTTGACGCTGGGCGCGCTGAGCCTGGCCGGGGAACGAGAGAAGGGTACGCTCATCTATTTGCTGGCCCAACCCATCAGCAGCGGTGAGCTTCTGCTGGGCAAGTTCGTAGGGCTGGCGCTGGCGCTGACGGCCGCGCTGCTCATCGGCTTCGGGCTGACCGGCGTTATGATGGCCGTGGCCGGCGGCGGGGGCGATTTCGGCATCTACCTGACCTTGCTGGTCCTATCGGTGCTGCTGGCCATCGTCAGCCTGAGCCTGGGCTTTCTGATCTCGGCCGCGGTTAAAAAGGCGGCCACGGCCGTGGGCCTGGCCCTGTTCTTATGGCTCATTCTGGTCTATTTCGGCGATCTGGGCTTAATGGGCACGGCCGTGGTCATGAAGCTGAAGGCTGGGCAACTGCTGGCGCTGGCCCTGATCAACCCACTACAGGTGTTCAAGATCGCCGCCGTCTTTGATTTGCGCAATAACCTTGAGGTTTTGGGACCGGCGGGCATCTACGCTTTCCGGACATACGGCACGACGTTATGGCCCTTGCTGGTCGGCTTATTGTTGACCTGGGTCATCGTTCCCTTCGCCTTGGCCACCCAGGTGTTCAAGAAAAGGGGAGTAATATGAAGCACAAAACACGAAATACGGGATTGGGAGGGCGGTTGAAGTCATTTCGGCCGCTGAGGATCAGGTTCTGGCTCATGGCGTTGGGTCTGTTGGCGCTGTCCGCCTGTGGCGGGAGCGAGACGTACGATGAGCCACCGGAGATCATGCTGGGTGTGGATGTATGCCACGCCTGTAACATGATCATTAACGAGGGTAACTTCGCCTCGGCCTACTGGACGAAAGACGGCGAAGCCCGAATGTTCGATGATCTGGGCGAGATGTTGCGCTATATGCACCACAACCCGGAGGAGATCGCCTCCGCCTGGGCGCGGGATATGCATACGGCCGAATGGATACCGCTCGAGGACGCCTGGATCGTCCTCAACGCGGGCATCCACACGCCGATGGGAACGGGCATAGCGTCGGTGCTCCACGAGGATGATGCCCAGGCGCTGGCTTTCGACCAGGACGGCGCGATGATCCTGAAGTTCGATGAGATCATGAAACAGCTGGCTTCGGGCCACCTGGAGATCAAGATGGGCGGCGGTCATGGCGGTGGTATGGGTGGCGAGAGCATGGATGGCCAGAGCCAGGATAGCCATGACGGGATGCCGATGGGCGACGATTAGCGGCCGCCACTTGGCCGAAGCGCGCCTGCTACGGTATAGTTTAGGGTTGCAATCCGTTGGGGTTGCTTTGAAAAACCATTTTATTTGAGGAGAGATTCAAGAGATGATGCGTAAGTTTACTGTTTTGGCCGTGCTGGCCATGCTGGTGATGAGTCTGGCTCTGGCGGCCTGCGGCGGTGGCGGTTCTGCCCCATCCGCCCCGGCGGCTACGACGGCTCCTGTGGCGACCGAGGCCCCCAAGGGCGATCCGGTTGCCGGCAAGACCCAATTCGATTCCGTGTGCATCGCCTGCCATGGTCCGGGCGGCGTTGGTGTCACCGGACTGGGCAAGCCCTTCACGACCAGTGAATTCCTGTTGACGGTCGATGACCAGCAGTTGCTGGATTTCATCAAGACCGGCCGGCCGATCAGCGACCCGGCGAATACCACCGGCGTGGATATGCCTCCCAAGGGCGGTAACCCGGCCCTGACGGACGCGCAACTGCTCGACATCATTGCTTACGTCCGTACTCTGCACGAGTAGGATCAACGAAAACCAGAGGCAGGTTGGCAACCGGGAGAATTCTTAACCAGATCGCTCGGTTGCCAACCTGCCAATTTAGTGACACTCGCTTAGATAGTCGAAAATGTGCCAAGGTGTGTGATGAATCAGGACATCCTGCCCACAAATCAGGAACTGGGCAACATGATGATCACCGATGTGCTGGAGCGTTGGCCCCGAACGGCCGAGGTGTTCCACAATCATGCCATGGCTTGCGTCGGGTGTGCCGTCGCTCCTTTCTATTCCATCAGTGATGCCGCGATCATCCATGGGTTGGTGCCGGAACAATTTGCCGACGAATTGCTGGCCGCGATCCGGGATAGTCGCGGTTCGATCAAGAACTAACCCATGAACGAGCAATATAGTTTCTTCCCCAATCTGCATGATTTGGCGCCGGCTGTGCCCGAGGACTCCATCCTGAGCCGCACGTTCTATAAGGACGAACGCCTAAGCGCTATCCTCTTTAGTTTTGCCGCCGGCGAAGAACTTTCGGAACATACCTCTGCTTATCCCGCAATTCTCTATTTTTTGAGCGGCCGCGCTCGCCTTAAGCTGGGCGAAGACGAGTTTATGGTCGAAGCCGGCGCCTGGGTGCGCATGACTCCTAAATTACCCCACACGGTGATCGCCGAAACCCCGGTAGTCATGCAGTTGCTCATGCTTCGCTAGAAGCTTAAGCCGCATAGAAAGCCCTGGGGATTGCTACCGCCTCACTCGCGCGCAGCAATAATCAGGTTTCATATTTGGCCGGAATTAGGATCAGGTCGTAGAATACCGCCTGAGGAATTTCAATGCCCCCCCTAACTCGCTGGCACATCAAATCCGCCTTTATCTATCTGGCCGCGGCCATGTTGCTGGGCATCGGCCTGGCGATGGGCGCCGTCGTCCAAATCCCCAACTGGCTATCCTATCTCTCGCCATCATTTTTTCACCTGATCATGGTCGGCTGGGTGACCCAAATGATCATTGGCGTCATCTTCTGGATGTTCCCCATCGTCACACGCGCCAAGCCGCGCGGCAATGAGAAGTTTGGTTGGGCCACATATATCTTTCTGAATGTTGGGCTGATCATGCGCGTTCTGTGCGAACCCCTCAATGCCATGAATCCTCAAGGGATTTGGGGCTGGGGGCTGGTCGTTTCGGCGCTGTTGCAGTGGGTGGCGGCCGTCTTGTTTGTCTATAATTCGTGGCCGCGAGTGAAAGAAAGGTACCGGGGAGAGTAAGCGAAATGCCCAGACTCAGCCAATGGTATATCAAATTATCTTTCTGCTACCTGCTTCTAGGCTTCACCTTCGGCGCGCTGCTCCTGGCCCACAAGGGGGAACCGCTTCACCCCGCCTTGTGGAACTGGTTGCCGGCCCATATCGAATGGCTTCTGATCGGGTGGGTGGCTCAGCTAACCCTGGGTGTCGCCTTCTGGATCATGCCCCGCTATTGGAAAGAGCCGCGTCGGGGGAACACCACCGGGGCGTATGTCGCCATTGTCCTTTTAAATGCAGGAATATGGCTGGCCACACTCGGGCCGGTGCTCTGGCTATCACCTTTCGTGCTCATTGCCGGGAGAGTTTTCGAAGTCGTCGCGGCGCTGGCTTTTGCCCATGCGATTTTCCCGCGGGTCGTCGGCCGCGAGGGGTAGGCGGCTCGTGGATGACAGTTGTCGGGTGCCGGGCAAACACCGCCAGCAACACGACCATGAGGGTTAAGCTAGTCGTGGAAACCGGATAACAAGGCTCCCAGACCGCCAATAATCAACAGCACCGGCCAAACCGTTCCCCAGGACCAACCAAACAGAAAAGTGGCCGCAACAAAAAAGATGGCAAAGCTCATCATCAGCGATCCGCTTGCCTTGCTGTTCCGCCAACCGCCGTCTCTATAAGCGTGCACGAAGCTGCCCAGGCTGCTAAAGGCAGGGATGAGAATAAATAGCGCCCACCAGTTCGTCAGGTGGAAATTCGTGAAGTTGTTGATCAGGAAAAACGCGCCGATTGCGATGAGAACCAGCCCGGGGATCCATCCCGACTGTGAGTCACATGCCCCTTCGTCCTTATCCGTGGCTTCTCCGTCCGTCGCCATTAACTTGCGTTCCACGTCCTTCAATTCCTTGATATCCTCAGCCATGGTGCTAACCTCCATCTCTCTATACGTGAGCAGTATCGCCAGGTTGTGCGTTCATCGAAGGAATCTATTATGCGAGCTACTCCGCCATCTGCTCCAGGCTATTCGCCACCGATCCAGCTTTGATGCTCCACCAGCATGCAGGCATCCTGAACGACATCCAGACCCGCAGCGGCGGCCTTCTCTGCTGAAGCCTGATTGGTAATTCCCAATTGCATCCAGACCGCCTTCGCGCCGATCTCAATTGCCTGGTCGACGAACGGGAGAACGTTCTCACTTCTCTGAAAGAGGAGCACGAGGTCAATCGGCTTGGGAACTTCATCGAGAGAAGCATAGGCTGGATCGCCGTCCAGCCCTTCAGAAACGTTCGGATTGACGGCATAGATAGTGTAGCCGTTCCGTTTCAGATAAGCAGGCACATAATGCCCCGCCTTGGCGGCGTTTGACGAAAATCCAACTACGGCGATGGTGCGTGTTTCTTCAAGTATTTTTTCAACAGGTTGTTCGGCCATCATTTGTCTTTCTCCTTATCATCATTGGTGTAGATTCTACACATCTAATCGATTAAGCTCGAGTCCAACGAGAGCCAAATCGCAATTTATCCTAACGCCTGTATAGCGAGCAAAGAACGTTGGTGCAACCTATGACGGATCGCGGGGTTGTAATAATAGTGACTTATCTCATACTGAAAATGTGACAAAAGATCGGCATCATCAATTGTCAATCCGGTTGCGTTGACATACACTACCATAAGCCACTCGCACGCACCCACTTTTCCATTATTACAGGAGTAACGCTATGCAAAACTTTGGCGCTTTTGTAAGTCACTACGGCGTCGATAACCACGGTATCAAGAACCCGGGGACCGTTTACTGGAACCTGACGACCGCGATGCTATATGAACATGTAACCCGCAAGGACGAAGGCAAGATAGCCCATCTCGGCCCACTCGTCGTGCAAACCGGTGGACACACCGGTCGTTCCCCTAATGACAGGTTTGTTGTCAAGGAACCGGAGAGCGAATCGAAGATTTGGTGGGGCAAGGTCAATCGCCCCTTCTCCCAGGAAAATTTCGATTATCTCTATCGCAAAATGCTGGCCTATGTCCAGAACCGCGATATCTACGTATTCGATGGGTACGTCGGCGCCGATCCGACTTACCGGATGCCGGTTCGCATCATCACCGAATATGCCTGGCACAACCTGTTCGCGCGTAATATGTTCATCCGCGAGTTTGACCCGGAAAAATTGCGCAACCACGTGCCGCAGTTTACGGTCATCGACATGCCCAGGCTCAAGGCGGAGCCTGATCTCGACGGCACAAACAGCCAGACATTCATCCTCGTGGACTTCGGTCGCCGTCTCGTATTAATCGGTGGCACAGAGTATGCCGGCGAGATCAAGAAGAGCATCTTCACTGCGATGAACTATTTCATGCCGCAGCAGGGTGTCATGTCGATGCACTGCAGCGCGAATTTCGGCAAGGATCGGGACGATGTCGCGCTCTTCTTTGGCCTCAGCGGCACGGGCAAGACCACTCTGAGCAGCGATCCAAGTCGGACGCTTATCGGCGATGATGAACATGGCTGGAGCGACGACGGAGTGTTCAACTACGAGGGTGGCTGCTATGCCAAGGTGATCCGGCTCGATCCCAAGGGGGAGCCTGAAATCTATGAGACCACGCGTAAGTTTGGGACCATCCTTGAGAACGTGATCCTGGACAATAGCACGCGACGCGTCGATCTGAATGATGGTTCACTGACCGAGAATACCCGCTCGAGCTATCCGATCTCCCACGTCTCCAATGCCGTGCGTGACGGTATGGGTGGACACCCGAACAATGTCTTCTTCCTGACGGCCGACGCGTTCGGTGTTTTGCCTCCCATCGCCCGCCTGACGAATGAGCAAGCCATGTATCATTTCCTCAGCGGCTACACCGCCAAGGTTGCCGGAACAGAGCGTGGCGTCACCGAGCCACAACCGAACTTCAGCACCTGCTTCGGCGCGCCGTTTATGCCTCTCAGACCGGGCATCTACGCTGAATTGCTGGGCGATAAAATCCAAAAACACGGCGCCAAGGTGTGGCTCGTCAATACCGGTTGGACCGGCGGCCCCTATGGTGTCGGCAGTCGCATGAAGCTGGCCTACACACGCCGCATGATTACCGCCGCGCTGAACGGTGAGCTGGATGACGTGCCGATGGTTGAGGAACCGTTCTTCGGGTTGTCAATACCTCAAGCAATTCAAGGCGTGCCAAGCGAAGTGCTGAACCCGCGCAACACGTGGAGCGACAAGGACGCCTACGACGCCCAGGCCCAACGCCTTGTGGGGATGTTCAAGGAAAACTTCAAGCAATTTGAGGAAAACGTCAGCAATGAGATAAAAGCGGCCGGACCTCGCTAGGTAATCGGCCTATTACCGTATAAAAAACGCCCGGGGGCTTGCGCATCCGGGCGTTTTCTTTTGGGCCTAATCAAGAAATTTTCCGCGCAGATAAGCGATATAGGGTTCGATCGTCAATGGGCCGCCTGTCACCCGTTGAATAAGCTCGTTGGCCGTATACTTGGAGCCATGCCGGTATATGTTAAGTTCCAACCAGTCATGGAGCGTTTTGAACTCTCCCTGACCGATTTGGGAAGGAATCTCAGGATGCGCCAGCAAGGCCTGCTGATAAAACAGAGCCGACATGATGTTCCCCAGCGTGTAACCCTGGAAGACGCCGCCAATCGTCCCGGCAAACCAATGGACATCCTGCAAGACGCCGTTTCGCTCCTGTTCCGCGGAGACGCCCAGATCGGATTGATAGCGTGAACGCCAGGCGTCGGGCAAATCGTGAACGCTAAGAGAGCCTTCAAGGAGAGCAAGCTCCAGATCGAACCGGATCATGACATGCAAGTCATAGGTCATCTGGTCGGCCTCGGTGCGAATGAGCGATTGTTGAACCTTGTTGATCGCCTTGTAGAAAGTCTCAAGCTCTACATCGCCCAACTGTTGGGGAAAGTAGGTCTGCAATTGAGGATAGTAGTGATTCCAAAACACACGACTACGGCCGACCACGTTTTCCCAGAGGCGAGACTGGCTCTCATGCACACCAGCGGAAGTACCGCCCGCCAGAGGTGTGCCCTCATACTTCATGTCGATGCCCTGCTCATACATGGCATGGCCCGCCTCATGGATCGTGCTGAACAGACCGTTAGCCAGAAAATCTTCCTGGAACCGCGTGGTGATGCGCACATCGCCAAGGGAGAACTTGGTCATGAATGGATGATGGGTCTTGTCCTGGCGGCCACGGTTGAAATCATACCCCAGTTGACGAATCACCATCTCGCCGAATGCCCGCTGCCCCTCCTCAGGGAAGGTCTGATGCAGACAACTATCATCGACTTCAGGCTGCTCCAGCACTTCACGCAGGAGCGGGACCAGCTGGGCGCGCAAATCGGCGAAGAGCGCGCGCACGCTTTCGGCCTTCATGCCCTCGTCGGCAAAATCGACCAATGGGTCGGCAACGTGATCGTAGCCAGGGAAGCAATCTGCGATTCGACGACTCAGGTCCAGAGTCTTCTCAAGCATTGGTTCCACGGCGGCGAAATCATCCGCCGGACGAGCGGTCGTCCAGGTCTGGTAGCTTCTCGCAGAATGCTCGCACAACTCCGACAGGAGTTGTGGTGGAACGCGCACGGCCTTTTCGTATCCGCGACGAGCAACACGAATCAGGGCGGCATCATCATGACCCGGATCGAGGCTCTCTTCATAACCCCTCAGATCATCCAGCAGGCGGCCGATCGCCGGATCGATAAATTTCTCATGTGCCAACCGTGACACCAGCGCCATCTGGCGACCACGCGCAGGCGCGCCGCCGGGCGGCATATACGTCGATTGATCCCAGTTCAACAGCGCTGTAACGAGGTTGAGGTCTTCGACCTCGCGCAGTCGATCCTTCAGTTCGTCCAGTTTCTTTTGCATAGGAGCTCCTTAATATCAAATGGGCAGAAACTCATCGTCCTGCAGGCTATCTGCCTTAGCCGTGGGTCTGGCGCAACGCCTCACTCAGAAGAAATCGCAATGCGGGCGGCAGGCGCCTGGCCCAGGATGATTCACTATGCTCGGCCCACTTTTCTTCAACGTGCAATATATCGCGCAACGGCCGGTAGCCCTTGCGCACAAGCATCCCTTTCAGCCGGCGAACGCTGGCATAATAGCGGCGCGAGGCAGCCGCGCGATGCAAACGGCCGCCGCCATGGCTCTCGCCATATTCACGCGTGCCCGCATCCAGATAGATTTTCCCGGGGTGAAAAGAGGCCGCATCGATGTAGTCAAAGATGGCCCCACTTGCAAACCACAGCGACGGACTCATCACTCCAGCATAGCCAAAGACGGTGGGATACTCAAAAAACGCATAGAGACTGATCAGCCCTCCCATCGATGACCCCAGGATGCCGGTGTACTTGGGTTCCGGCAACGTTCGGAACTCTCCATCGATCTGCGGCTTGATCGTATCGATGATAAATCTCAGGTAATCATCGCCTCGGCCGCCGCCCAGTCGGGCGTCGCGAAAAGGACTATACTCATCAAGTCGATGGATTCCCGCGTTGGGAATGCCAACGATGATAGCTTCCAGCCCTTCCTCTCTCCCCAGGTGCTCCATCGTCTCATCTACGCCCCACTCGCCGGCATAGCTGGTGTCACTATCAAAGAGGTTTTGGCCATCCTGCATGTAGATGACCGGATAACGCCGCTCGCTGTGATGGTATGATGGCGGCAAATAGACGAGCAGATCGCGCTTGTTGTCCAGCTGTGGGCTGTAGACACCAAGCGCGATGCGAATGCTTCCACTCACACTATGCCCACGCGAGTGGCTGTAATAAGAGCGATAATCTTGCCAATCCAAAGCTAGTTCTTTGGTAATCGATCCGGTATTCATTTCCATTAAGCAAACCAGGGTTGTGCCTTTGATGACACAACCCCATGTAATTCTGCCCATTTTATTGGATTTGTCCAATCACTTTAACGTTTAACAACGACATGCCTGTTCTATAAATCATATCTGTTGGCCTACCCCCTGTACTCCTCGGAAAAAATTAGCCGTCTCTGCAGGGTTGGAGCGACGTGGCCAACCTTGTAGAATCAGACCATGAACAGTTCAAACGATGACGAGCGACGTCAGGAAGAAGAGAGCGGCTCCCTGGATGAACATCAGCGACGCATGCGATTCCAATGGAATGACTTGATTGAGGACCTAATCGAAGACGGCCGCCGTCGTGGGCTGTTTGAAGACTTGCCGGGCAAGGGCAAGCCCCTCAATCTCGAACAAAACATCTTCGAAGGCAACAGCACGCTGGCCAATCAATTGATGAGAGCCAATGACATCAAGCCGATCTGGTTGGCGCAGCGTATCGGCGTGTTGGAGAGGATCGGCGAATTGCGGGCAGACATGGCGCGAGCATGGGAACGCTACGACATCGCTTTCTCCCACGTCTATGGCGATAGTCATCGACAGGCGCTCACAATCGGCTGGGATGAGCAATGCCAACGCTGGCAAAAAACGATCGAGAAGCTGAACAAAGAAATCGGGACCTACAACCTGAAGCGCCCCGACGGCCAACCTGAACTCATAAAGCTGAGGCTGAATGATGAGCTGGAGCGGATCGATGCACCACGATACCTTTTATAATGGTCGGCCCATCATCACCTCATCTATTTCACACGATTAGCTGAATATCTAACATCGCAGGTAAGATTATCCCCCGCACGCATCGTCAGATGAACAACTGATAGCTCTGCTCAACTTCTATCAACCCATCAGTTCTATATTCGCCGATCGGTCGGTCTTTGATCGACCCGATCGATATTGGCTGTTATGCATTTATATGGCGTTGGAGCCAGGCTGCTTACTAAATATTGGAGCTTCCTTCGCCGATACATCACCGATCCAACAGCTATCGTTCATGGGATCAGGATAATGACAACAACGCTTGTTGATAACACGGAATATATTTCGCCAAATGAACGCCTCGACTACTTCCGGAAAATAGACTCAGCAAACATCCCATCAGTTACAAGAAAGCTGATTGAAGAGCCTCAACATAATGACCCATCGTCCTGGTTAGAAGGTCCTGATCGAGGCAATCCACCCAACAATCTTGAGGCGATTGAAGATCACGAAAACATCATTGCAATTGATGAGACGGGTAACGGTTCTGATGAGGCCGAGGCCGAATCGTTCGTCGATGTGGAAGGCTATCTTGATGAGTATGATCGCCAACAAGCCGGGGACAAATACGAATCACTGCAAAAGCTCACCCAACAACGACGTTCGGCCCTGGACGACGTGCCGACGGCCGATTTCCTCAGTCGCTATATGCTGGAAACCAATCGACAGCGTCTCCTGACCGCTGAAGAGGAAGTGGAGCTGGCAAAACAGATTGAGCTTGGGAACTTTGCCGCTCAACGCCTGAATGAAGAGGATATAGAAGCCGAGGAATTGGCGGAACTGCAGCGAATCATCGATCAGGCAGACGCAGCGCGCACGCTTCTCGTCCGCTCAAATACGCGCCTGGTCATCAGCATCGCCAAACGCTACTTTGGCCAGGGGCTTGACTTTCTCGATCTCATTCAGGAAGGCAACATCGGCCTCCTGACCGCGGTGAACAAGTTTGATTACACCCGCGGCACGCGCTTCAGCACCTACGCAACATGGTGGATTCGGCAAGGCATCACGCGCGCGCTCTCAAATTACGGTCGCATGATTCGCATCCCGGCCCACCAGACCGGCAACGTGCGCAAGCTCTATCGCGCCATTCGGGATATCGAACAAAATCAGGGGCGACAGGCCGACGTCGAAGAGTTGGCCCAATACGTTGAGCTGCCCTCAAGTCAGGTTCGCTGGCTGCTGCAGATTACTCGGCCGCTCCTGGCCCTGGAACAACCGGCGGGGGATGATCAGGACGCGGAGTTAGCCGATTTCATCGAAGATCGCGACGCGGAACAACCGGCGGATATCGTCGATACAAAACTGTTCGGCGAGCAGGTCGGCGAAATTCTGGCCGAACTCACGCCCCGCGAGGCAGCGGTGATTCGCCTGCGCTATGGCCTTCAGGGCACAGATGCCCATACGCTGAAGGAAGTCGGCGAGATCTTCAAGCTCTCGCGCGAGCGCATTCGTCAGGTTGAAAAATCGGCACTGAGCAAGTTGCGCCACAGCCACAGCCTGGGTGATTACGCGTACATGATGAACTGATCAATAAAAAAGAGGCGCATGTGCGCCTCTTTTTTATTGATGGCCGTTGCTGCTGCTCACAGCCTGAGCCAGCACTTTCATCCGTTCAAGCTCCGCATACATCCCTTCCAGGACTGTGTCGGGATCGGGAACCAGTCCGGCATCGGTGGCGATCCCCAGATAAACATTCCCGGCATAGCTTAGAATGCTAACCCCCACACCCAGGCGGCCGGCCTGGGGAACCCAAAACATGATTTCCTTAATCTTTTGGCCGGCCATATAGAGAGGGATCGGCGGGCCGGGCACATTAGTCAGGACAATGGTTGCTTTCGGTTCGAGTATGCGCACAACGAGTTCGCGGAACCGATCTGTGCCCATGCCCATCATACCCAGAACGCCGAGCGTGACGGGGGCCTCGGCCGATCGCTTTAAGGCTTCCATCCGCCGCCGAACCTCCGTCAATCGCATCAGAGGTTCCTCAATTTCAATGGGCAACGTGAGGAATACCAGGCCGAACTTGTTTCCGAGCTTGCCGCCATCTTCCTCGCCACGCAAATTGACGGGGATGGCCGCGCGAAACTCCAGATCGGCGACATCATCCCCCTTGGCCACCAAATAGCGTCGTAATCCGCCGGCAACGACCGTAACAAGAACGTCATTCACCGTGCCGCCCAGATTGCTTTTGATCAACTTGATATCAGCCAGCGGAATGGCGCCGGACCAGGCGGCCCGCTTCATGACCCCCAACTTTCCCTTCAAGCGCGTTTTGGGGTCAGCGCTCCGAGCGAGCAGGCGCGTAGCCGCCAAACCCAGGCCCGCTCCCTGCTCGCCGATTTGCCGCGCCTTATCGGTATCCTGAACCGCCGAAACGGCCCCCTGTAGGGCGCGATCGGCCGTTCGACGAAACAAATCAACCGTACTCGTCATCTCCCGTGCCAGGCCGGATATGAGGCCGCCATCGGGCAAAGGATTCATCGTTTCAGTCGGGACAAGAGGCGCGTCGGCATAAAAATCAGTCATCGACAGGAGGACGGCCACCAACGCCATTCCGTCCGCCAAAGCATGGTGCAGGCGCGCCATGACTGCGCAACCTTCCCCGTAATTCTCAATGATATAGAATTTCCATGGCGGCCGGGAAAAGTCCATCGGCATGCTCATCAGATCGCTCACCATGTCCTGCAGGGCAGCTTGATCGCCAGGCGCAGGAAGGGCAATTCGTTGCAAATGCATATCCAGATTGAAGTTCGGGTCGGTCTCCCAATAAGGCCGGAAGAAGGGAATGGCGGGCCGGATAACGCGCTGCTTGAAACGCTCATACTGTAACCAGCGATATTCCAGCACTTTTTTCACCCGATCGATATCCAATGGCTCATCAAACATGAAGACTGCATTCACCATCATCAAGTTGGTCGGCTCATCCATGCTGAGCCAGGCCACGTCTACGGGGGACATTATCTCGATTTTTCCGGCCATGCCTTCTCTCTCCGGGAGCACTGATACATCTTATTGAGCGACGAATTATAACCCCATTTGGCCAGGATATGGTACTAACAGATCACGCGCCCCATCAACTCAATTTGCCGCCAAGCGTGCATCTGCTATAATTCAGTCCACAATGCCACCCTAGCTCAATTGGCAGAGCAATCGCTTCGTAAGCGATAGGTTATCGGTTCAACTCCGATGGGTGGCTCAGAAGGTTAGCCCTGGAGGAGCCAGGGCTTTTTTATTGTTGAGCGGTGCCTGATTCCTTCGCAATGGGGTCAATGAACGTAAACAGGATGAGTTCTCCTAAGTATAAACCCGTCGTGTTCGGTGTAGCCGGCGGGACCGCATCAGGAAAAACCACAGTCGCCCGCGCCATTCTCGACGCTGTCGGCGCATCACAGATCGCCTATCTGCCCCATGATGCTTACTATCATGATCGGGTGGATCTATCGTTCGAGGACCGTGCCCGGCTCAATTACGATCATCCCGATTCACTGGACACCAAGTTGCTCGTCCGCCACATCAAGGATTTACGCATGGGTTCCCCCGTCCACGTACCGGTCTATGATTTCACGACCGACCGGCGCACTGAGGATACGATCCTGGTGGAACCGGCGCCGATTATCCTGGTCGATGGCATCCTGATTTTCACCAAGCGGAAGTTGCGCGATCTAATGGACATCAAGATATTCGTGGACACCGACGCCGATGTGCGATTTATCCGCCGGTTGCAGCGCGATATGAAGGAACGCGGCCGCTCCCTGGATTCCGTTGTCCAGCAATATCTTGAAACCGTGCGGCCGATGCACCTGAAGTTCGTCGAACCCAGCAAACGCTACGCCGACATCATCATCCCCGGCGGTGGGCAAAATAAAGTAGCCATGGAAATGGTCGTCAGCCGGCTCCAGATGCTTTTGAAAGTTCGCGAGGAGCAAGCTGAAGAGGAGATTGCGTGATGATCAATTGGAGCGAACAACGAGTAGTCGTGACCGGCGGATCCGGTTTTCTCGGCCGCCATGTTGTGGGTGCCTTGCAGCGCCGCGGTGCAGGCAACGTCGTTGTGCCGCTGCGCGAAGATTACGATCTTCGCGACCAGGGCGCCATCCTCGATCTGTTAAATGACGCGCGGCCCACGATGGTCATTCATTTGGCAGCCTCTGTGGGCGGAATCGGCGCGAATCTGGCGCATCCGGCCGAGTTTTTCTATGACAATCTGATGATGGGCGCGCAGCTTCTCCATGAGAGCTGGCGGTCCGGGGTCGACAAGTTCGTGGCTATTGGGACGGTTTGCGCCTACCCGAAATTCACCCCCATTCCTTTTCACGAGGAAGATTTATGGAACGGTTACCCTGAGGAAACAAATGCGCCTTATGGGCTGGCCAAGAAAATGCTCCTGGTACAGAGCGAGGCCTATCGCCAGCAATACGGCTACAACTCTATCTTCTTGCTGCCGGTGAACCTCTATGGCCCCGGTGATAATTTCGATCCCGAGTCTTCCCACGTCATCCCGGCCCTAATTCGCAAATGCCTGGAGGCCAGACAGCGGGGAGACGAGCGTATCGTCGCCTGGGGCGATGGCTCGCCCACCCGCGAGTTCCTCTATGTCGAGGACGCCGCCGAGGGGATCGTCATGGCCGGCGAACGCTATAACCAAAGCGATCCGGTCAATCTCGGCTCAGGGTTCGAGATCAGCATCAAGGATCTGCTCCAAACTATCGCTCGTCACACCGGCTTCACCGGCCAAATCGAATGGGACACCACCAAGCCCAATGGCCAACCGCGTCGCGCTCTAAACACCGATCGCGCCTTCGAATATTTCGGCTTTCGGGCCACAACCGACTTCGACGAGGGTTTGAACAAGACTGTGGAGTGGTATCAACAAACGATCGCGGATTCATCACAGACATTAGTCAGGCCGCAGTAGGGATGCGGGGAGACGAACCCCGATGAGCCTGGCGCAGCGAAGCATCACCTCCGTCGCCTGGAACGTTTTCGCCAATCTGTTCAAGATCGCGATCCTCCTCGTGCGATCAATCTGGTTGGCACGTTTGCTGCCCGTCGAGACCTTCGGCGTCTACGCATTGGCTACCTCCATCGTCACCTTCACCGGCGTTATACCCATGTTTGGGATGGCAAGCGCCTTTCTGCATCGCAGTCCGGAGACGGCCAACGAAGAGCAAGCCGCGGCCGTCCACTTTACGCTGCGTCTGGTGTTGACATCCTGCTGGGCCGGTATCCTTATCCTCGCGGCATTTCTATTCACCAGCGCCGAATTGCGTCTGGCGCTCATTGTGCTGACCCTGGTATTTTCAGGCCTCTATCTGACGGACACGCCAAAGGCTATCCTGACCCGCCGGGTTGAGCATCGTCGGCTGGCCATGCTCGACCTGCTGACGGCGCTGGTGACCTCCATCGTAGCTGTATATCTTGCCGCTCGCGGGTTTGGCCTTACAGCCCTTCTGGCCACCGACATCGTCACCCTCATTCTGGCCGTGATCATGCTTTATCTGTGGCAGCCCGTCTGGCGGCCCCGGCTCCTGTGGCTGCGCGCCACGGTTCGTTATTACCTGACCTTCGGCGGCCGCGCCATGCTGGGCGGTCTTCTCAGCGACGCGCTGGATCATTTGGACGACATCTGGGTGGGTGCTTTCCTGGGGAACCAGGCGCTGGGCTTCTACTCGCGCGCCTACACATTCGCCACCTACCCGCGGCGGCTGATCGCCTTTCCCGTGAACATGGTCGCCGGCGGCACCTATGCCGAACTCAAGAGCGATCGCCTCAGGCTTTCACAAGCGTTTTTCCGAACGAATGCGCTGCTCGTCCGCAGCGGCTTTTTGATCGGCGGGTTACTCGTGCTCATTGCCCCGGAGTTTGTCAGCATTGCCCTGGGCAACAAGTGGCTGCCGATGATACCCGCCTTTCGTCTAATGACTGTCTTCACCTTGCTCGATCCGATCCGCATTACCGTCAGTCAGGTTTTCCTGGCGGTGGGCCAGCCGGACCGTATCATTCGCGTGCGAACTGTCCAGCTCATCGTTCTCATCGCCGGTCTGTTCGCATTCGGCCTTTCGCTGGGAATCGAGGGGGTAGCAATCGTCATGAACCTCGTGCTCCTCGCGGGGCTTGTTCCCCTGCTCCATGCAGCCCGCGAGCATGTCGATCTGTCGGTATGGCGCTTGTTTGGCGCGCCGACAATTGCCTTGATCATTGGCGTAGCCGCCGCTCTGGGCATTACTTATTGGGTTTGCCTCAGTTCCACCTGCCCCAATCATTGGATCACAGGCTTCAGCAAATCTATCGTATTTTCGTTGGCGTTTGTTGGGACGATCGGGTCACTGGAGGGGAAAGAGGCTTTGGAACTTATCGGGCGTGTAACTCAAATTTGGCGCGGCAAGCCGATGCCCAACCCAGACCAACCTTCAAGCCCGGAATGAATATCACAGTCGGCATCACCTCCTACAATCAGAGCGCGTTACTGCGCGTGGCCATCGAGAGCGTACTGAGCCAGACCAGGCAACCGGCCGAAATCATCATCGTCGATGATGCTTCTACCGACGACTCCAGGCATTTGATCGATAGTTATGTCAATAAGTACCCCGATCTAATCCGGCCAATCTTTCTCAATCACAATGGCGGCCCCAACAACGCGCGCAATCAGGTCATTGACGCCGCCGGAGGGGAATTTTTGACTTTCCTGGATGGGGACGACCGCTGGCTGGCGACCAAGCTGGAGCAGGAGACGAAACGGCTGACCATGGCCGATCAGCCGGACGCGGTGTTCTCCAACTTCTACTTCACGGATGGCGCGGGTAATCGCGAGTTCATGTGGGTGAGTGATTCGACGCCTCGGCCGCCGGAGGGCCACATCCTGCCCCAGGTGCTGGCCCTCAACCTGCCGCGAAACACGCTCTTCCGCTCCGAGATAGTTCCCACCCGACTCTGGCGCGAGGCAGGCTACTTTGACTCGTCGTTCACGATCTATGGCGATTGGGACATGCGAGTCAGACTGGCAGCGGCGGTGGGACGATTCGGTTATCTGGATGAACCGCTATGCGAATATCGCCGACACGGCCAAGGCTTGTCCAACAAACCGATCGAGATGCATCTGGCAGCCGTCGACCATATCGAGCAGAAATATGCCGGGCTGATCTCGCAGCTAAATGAGACTACTCGCAAATCGCCGATCAGGGGACTGGACAAATTTCGCGCCAAGCTGCTGCGGCGAGCCGCGCTTGATTCGCTCTTGCTGCCATCTACCCCGGCGCGAAAACAAGCAATCCGATATTATCAACAGAGCTTGCGGTTTGACCGGGTGCTCGATTTTCGTTTATTCTGGTATCTTTTGAAGGCATGAATCTTTCTCCCCCTACATTGCCGGACCCGCTTGAGCCGTCGAACCCGCAGGATGCTCGCGATTCTTGGCCATGGCTCGCCCCACCTATGGACGCCGCCAACGTTCCGATCCGTGAAGGAACCTGGCCAAAAATCACCATCATTACTCCCTCCCTCAATCAGGGCAGATTTCTGGAGGCGGCCATCCGCTCGGTTCTGATGCAAGGTTACCCGAATCTGGAATATATCATCGCCGACGGCGGCTCGACCGATGACAGCCTGAAGATCATCCGTCATTATGCGCCATTGTTGTCGAGTTGGTCCAGCGAACCGGACGGTGGCCCGGCAGAAGCGCTCAACCGTGCCTTTTCGCGCGCAACCGGCGATATTCTGGCCTGGCTCAATGCCGATGACGTCTATTTGCCCGGGGCACTTTTCGCCGTGGCCGAAGCGCTGGAACAGCACAATGACGCCGCTCTCGTCTATGGTGAAGGCTGGTATATCGACGAATCCGGCCGGCTTATCGAACCATGTCGTTTCGTGCGCCGCACCTTCACACGTCAATTCCTGGTGAACAAAGACCCGATCCTCCAGCCGGCGGCATTTTGGCGTCGCGAGCTATGGGAACGGACCGGCCCGCTGGATACGAGTCTGCGTTGGGTTTTTGATTGGGAATGGTTCATTCGCGCCCATACCCACGGCCGCTTTCAATACATCCCCCGTGATTTCGCCTATTATCGCGTGCAGCCCAATGCCCTGACGCGCACGGGCGGATTGCCGCGTCAGATCGAGCACGGCCGTGTCACTCGCCGCTATGGCACATGGTGGCATCCCAATCATCTCGTCCAGCAAACCCGGCGGCTGGACGCAGTGGGGCAGAAACTAACCCACGGATGGCCGCGTGTTCCTGCGGCGATTTTCCGTACGCCATTTGCGATACCGCGATACCTGGCGGAATGGCTGCTCCATGGCATGTACATGCGGTAACATGTACCAGTTCTAAAATCATCCTTTTCATTATGAACGTCGCCTTCCTGCCTGTCTATCCTAACCCCTACCAGAAGCTGCTAGGCAATGCGTTGGCGGCCGAAGGAGTGACGGTTGACCTGCTGGAAAGCCTTCCTGATAACCAATGGCTACGGGACAACATCGGCCGTGTTCAAATCCTTCATTATCATTGGCTCTCCGGCCTATATATGAACCGGTTTCTCACGCCGCTTCAGGTCAGAAAATTTTGCGCCCGTTTCCGGCTGGCCCGCGACTTTGGCTATCGAATCGTATGGACAGCCCACAACATTCTCCCCCATCGCACTTTCCTCGCTCCGCTGGACAAGGCGATTCGGCGGCTGATGATGGCTGAAGCGGATGTCGTGATCGCCCATTGCGAGTACGGCCGCCGCGAATTGCTGGCCCGGTTTCCGCGAAAAGGACCGGTCGTCGTCATCCCCCTTGGGCATTACCGGGATGCATATCCGGCCACCCTGGATCGCCGAAGCGCGCGCGAACGGCTTGGCCTCCACCCCGATCAATTCGCCTACCTTGCCCTGGGGAATATTGCCGCCTACAAAGGATTGAGCGATCTGGTGCATGCCTTCAAGCAGGTCGCAGGAATAAATGACGTGCTGTTCATTGCCGGACGAAACCGCGACCAGGACGTTATATCCCGGCTGCTGCAAGCCGCGCAGACCGACAGCCGAATTCATATCCAGCCACGCTTTATCCCCGATGATGAGATGCAGATCTATCTCTTCGCGGCCGATGCGATGGTGGCGCCGTTCAGGCGAGTGCTCACCTCAAGCTCGGTTATGACCGGTCTGTCCTTCGATCTCCCGCAGATCGTCCCCGCTCTGGGGTGCCTGCCGGAATTGGTAACGCCGGACGCAGGGATCATCTATGACCCGCAGGACGAAAACGGCCTGGCTAATGCCCTTACCGACATTAAGGTTCGCGATCACGACCAAATGCGAGCCGCGGCACGGCGCATCACGGATGGATTAGGATGGGCCGATATCGCCCGGCAGACCGCCGATGCCTACAGGAGTTGCCTCACGTCATGACAGGCAGTGGCCAAAAGGTTGCCATCCTCTCTTCCGTCCACCTCGCCATGGACAATCGCGTCTTTTATCGCGAGGCACGAACGCTGGCACAGGCGGGCTATGATGTTACGCTGATCGCCATCCACGATCGGAACGAAGAGATCGATGGCGTGCACGTTCGCGCATTGCCGCGCGTGCCGCGGAGCCGACGGCCGTTGCTCTGGCGGCGTCTGGCGCAGATGGCACTGGAGACCGAGGCCGGCATCTACCACATTCACGATCCCGAACTGCTGCTCATCACGCCTTACCTTCGCCGGAAAAGCGGGCGCCCCACTATCTACGACATCCATGAAGCCAACGCCGACTTCATCGCCGTCAAGGATTACTTGCCCGGGCTGATTCGATTGCCGCTCTCAGTCCTGTTCCGGCAACTCGAACCCATTCTGGCACGAGGTGAGGATGGTTTGATTTTTGCCGATGACTCCATCGCGGCCGATTTTGAATCCGTTCGGGCTATTAAAACGACCCTGTTCAATTTCCCGGGAGACGAATTGATCATGCGCGGGAGCCTTTGCCCGCCGCCTGATCCTGACGTGTCTCCCGTCATTCTCTATTTAGGCGGGATGGAACGGAATCGGGGTTCGGCGCTGATGGTGGCTGCCTTCGCCGAGGTGCTGGAAAAAAGGCCTGACGCACGTTTACTCGTTGTGGGGCATTTCATGCCCGCCACGCTGGAAGACGAGATACGCGCCGCGGCCATCGCCCACAATATCACCCACGCGCTGACTATCACCGGCCGCGTCCCCTTCCAGAAAATCGGGCAATATCTGGCCGAGGCGACGATCGGCTGGGTAACCTGGCAACCGTTCGCCAAGAACGAGAGAAACATCCCAACCAAGCTATTCGAGTACATGGCCTTCGGCCGTCCAGTGATCAGCAGCGATCTGCCCTCAACCAGGCCGTTCGTAGAGGATGGAGTCAATGGCTTCCGGGTGAAGGCAGATGATCCGCACGCACACGCCGAGGCCATCCTTCGGTTGATCGAGAATCCTGATAATGCGCAGGCAATGGGGCTTGCGGGCAGAGAGATGGTGCAAACCCGGTTCAACTGGGGCAGGATGATCCCCCGCCTTTTGGAGATTTACGACAAGGTGTTGTCGTCTCGCAAAACATAGCCCAGCCGCTCCATCATTGGTTCGATGATGGGCGCTATCCGTGCGATCATTTCAGCCTCGCGTCGCCATTTATCCAAATCGGGCGCAGAAACGGCGTTTACCTCCGGCAGAGGACCGTCGACAGCGGGGATCAGATCAGGCGACAGCCCGAGAAATTCGCTGACACGCGTCAGGGTCGGGGCCGGAGCCGCAACAAGATCCTCAAATCGAATCGTTAGCGCGGGCAGAGCGCCCGGCCGGTTGGTGTAGTCGAGTACCGCCTGATTGGAAGCAACCCATTGATGAGCGGAAATCACTTCCAGAGGGCTACTCACCAGATCACGCCAGCCGGGGATCAGCGTGAAGGCCCAGCGGCCTCGCGCTTGCCCGGCGCTGGTCACGGCCACGGGCGTTCGATAGCCGGGGAAGAGGTGGGGCTGTCGCCAGCCCTCCACCAGAGAATGAATGTTCGCTCGGCCGTCTCGCGTCAGATAGATCACTCGCGCATCGGGAAAGAGCGCCGCCAGGAACGGCAAGCGCAGGCAGTTCTCCGGCGTCTTTTCCAGCAAGCGAACAGGCGCGCCCGGAGGCATCAGTCGGTTTCGCAACTCGACCACCCGGCGAAAAAAGCCTAACCCGGCACCCGGCACCGCGCTGCTAAACGATGCGCCCTGAGAACCCTGCCTTCCATGCCGCTTGACTGCTCTGTAGAGGCCATTGCCGTTCAACGATCGGCGCAACCGATTGACCCGATACCAGTAACTGCCGGGAGCAGCCTGTTCAAGAAATTGTCGATGGATAAACGCGGCCGATTCGGCCGTCAAATCCTCGGCAACCAACTCGCCGGATACCCAATCCTTCGTCACGGGAGCATGATAGCGCTCAATAATAGCCTTGCTCTCGCCACCAATAGACCATAGAGAAGGCTCTTCCGACAACAGGTTGTAGAGCAAGGTCGTTCCCGAACGGGCACATCCGATAATCAGGATTGGCGAAGAAATCATAAGGCAGCTATCATACCGTCAGGCACGTTCGCAGCGCCACCCTAACTTTCCTGGAGATGCGCGTGCCCGACGTGCCATTGGGTGAACCATGCGGATTTTGTTTCTGACAGGTCGACTGCCCTATCCTCCGAACCGCGGCGATCGCTTGCGCGTCTATCATTTCCTGCGCGTCCTCTCGCAACAACATCAAATCACCCTCCTGTCCTTCATCGGCGACAATCGCGAAACAAGTTTCATCGGGCCATTGCGCCATTTTTGCGAAGATATCCAGCTCGTCCATCGTGGAGAGCTTCAGTCAACCATGTCGACGGGATTAAACGTCTGGCGACCAATGCCCTTCCAGTCGCTTTATTATCGCTCATCGGTCATGCAAGGCGCTGTGGATCGATTGCTGGATCGGGGACGATTCGATGCCGTCTATGTACACCTGTTTCGCATGGCTCAATTCGTCGCGGGCCGCACACAACCCTATCGCATCCTCGATCTGACCGACGCTATATCCAGCGAAGTTGAGAGGTCGCTGCCCTATCGCGATCCGAAATGGCGGCTGGTCTATCGGCTTGAGCTGCCGCGCATCCGGCGCTACGAACGTGATATCGTGCGTCACTTTGATGAGACATGGCTTATCTCCAATGCCGAAAAGCAGAAGTTATCGGCAGACAATTACAACGACAAGATTCAAGTCGTGCCCAATGGGGTAGACAGCGCCCGTTATCGGCCGTCCGGCCTCCCGGTCGATAGCCCCCGATTGATTTTCGTCGGCCATATGGGCGTCTTTCACAATGTGGACGCGGCGGAGCACCTTGTGCGCGACATACTTCCCCGCGTTCGCGCCATATTCCCCAACGCAAGTCTGGACCTGGTCGGCGCCGAACCGGCGCCTGCCGTGAGACATTTGGCATCTACTCCTGGAGTACGCGTATTAGGTCATGTCGCCGACCTGAACGCCGCGCTCAATGATGCTTCTATTTTTGTCGCCCCCTTGCGCTTCGCGGCGGGCGTCCAGAACAAGGTTCTGGAGGCAATGGCTGTCGGCCTTCCCATTGTCACTACAACTTACGTTAACGACGGTCTGGAGGCGGAAGACGGCCGCCATTTGCTGGTGGCCGATGAACCCGACCAATTTGCCGATGCCGTCATCACACTGCTCAAGAACACCCAGTTACGACGAAGCCTCGGCCGCGCCGGGCGGGAGTTCGTAATGAACCATTATCGTTGGGAAGATGTCCTGGATCGGGTGAACCTCATCCAAAATCAGATCGCCCATCAACAACGACGCTAGATCAATGACCTGCCCGACCCTCTCCCCACTGATCTGCCATATCCGTTTCCAGAGTTCCCAAAACTGTGATATTCTATGGCCCAATGAACTCCAGGCTCTCACGATGGTGCGACGGCTTCCTTGAAGCCGGTTGGTTGGTAGCCATTCTGGCTATTCCTCTGTTTTTCAATATCCACTCCGAGCGTGTTTTTGAACCGGACAAGCTGACTTTGCTGCGTTCCATCGCCGTTCTGATGGCTGCGGTTTGGGTCGTGCGGTTCATCGATCAACAGGGCTGGCGCGGTCTGGCCGAGCAGCGATTCTCCAATCCCAATTCGATCTGGCACAAGCCGTTCGTCCTGCCGGTCATTCTCCTGCTGCTAGTCTATTTGCTCTCTACGCTCTTCTCCATCAATCCGCGCATCAGTTGGGCCGGGTCCTATCAGCGCTTACAGGGAACCTATACCACGCTGTCCTACGCGGCAATATTCGCTATCATGGCCGGCACCTTGCGCACACGCGAGCAAGTCCGGCGCGTGATTAACGTGGCAATTGTGACCAGCATCCCGGTTGCTCTCTATGGGATTCTGCAACATTTCGGGCACGATCCCCTGCCATGGGGGGGCGATGTGCAAACGCGAGTGGCGGGACAGATGGGCAATGCGATCTTCATCGCCGCTTATCTGATCATGGTGATCCCTCTGACGCTGGCTCGCATCATCGACGCCTTCAGCAATATCCTGGGGGACGAACGGCTTGCCGCGGCCGACGTAGTACGAGCTTCCGTCTATATCTTCACGCTGGCCATCCAGCTTCTGACGCTCTATTGGTCGGGCAGCCGCGGCCCATTGATCGGCCTCGCTGTTGGCCTTTTCTCTTTTCTGCTGGTGCTGCTCGTCTCACTGCGGGATGCCACGAAAGATCAGGCGACCAGCCGGGTTAAGGAAGCATTGCCGGCTTTGGGCTTTCTGCTGCCGGCAATATTGGCTCTATTGATCAGCCCCATCATCAGCGCCACATTCGGCCCTATGGCGTCATTTGGCTTCTTCTTTGGCGTCGTAGCTCTGTCGGTTGTTTCAATCTTTCTGATGGTCTCAATTCGTCGCGGATGGCGCTGGCTTTGGCTCAGCTGGATCTTGTTGACCGTGCTAATGGCGGGCTGGCTCCTTCTCTTCAATATCCCATCCGAGCAAACTGCCGGCTTGCGTGGCGTTCCCGTGGTGGGAAGTCTCTTCAATACGCTTGAGGAATGGCGCAATCTGCCGGCTGTCGGTACCTATGGCCGGATGCTCGACCCGACGGACACAACCGGGCGCGAAAAGAGCGGCCGCGTGCGTGTGCTCATCTGGGAAGGGGTCATTGACCTGATCACACCCCACACCCCGCTGGAATATCCCGACGGAAGCTCAGACCCATTCAACTGGCTGCGGCCGCTTCTTGGCTATGGCCCGGAGTCGATGTATACCGCCTACAACCGATTCTATCCACCAGAATTAGCTACCGTCGAGGCGCGTAATGCTTCGCCTGATCGCTCCCACAACGAGACATTCGATGCCCTGGTTATAACCGGCCTCGCCGGTCTACTGGCCTGGCAAGCTTTATACCTGTCCGTGGTGCACTTCGCCTTTCGCTACCTGGGCGTCATTCGTTCGCGCCGGGACACGTGGGTCCTCATCGGCCTCTGGGTGACGGGGGCGTTGCTTGCCACTCTCGCCACAATCATTATCAATGAGCCTGTTTATCTTGGCGTGGCTGTCCCCATTGGCGTGATTGCCGGCGTTATCATCTACCTGATTTACTACGCCCTCTTTGGGAGAGACCAAAGTGTGGTTGCGGCTGAGCCAAGCATCGCGGCATTCCTCCCCTTTTCGGCCGACCGACTGCTCATGAACGGGCTGGTCGCCGCGGTGTTGGCACACTATGTAGAGATTCACTTCGGGATCGCCATCTCCGCCACGCGCCTGTATTTTTTCGTCTATATCGCGCTGATGTTTGCCCTCGGTTACCGGTTGCGCCAGCCGGAACCATCAACCGAAGAGATGCCTGCCGTCGCTCCAGTTCCCGCGAAAAGCAGCAAGCGCAACCGCCGGACGACCGTCGTCCCCACCGAACCGACGATCAGAGCCGGGTGGCAGCGGCTCATCGTCCCGGCGCTCCTCCTGATACTCATGCTGGGCCTCTTCGGCTATGGTTTTATCACCTATGCATTGCCGCCGGATAAAGTAATCACCGGCCCCGCGGATTTGACGGCCGGAGAAATATTCCGCCAATCTCTTTTTCAGAACTCGCGCAAAGGTTTTGTCGATTGGCCTTTCGTCACGTCCATGATCATTCTGTCGTGGGCGCTGGGCTGGCTCGTCTTTCTCAGCGAGATGGCCAAGTATGGCGAGATCAAGCTCGCTTCAGCAGGGAGCATAGCCGGACGGGGGCGCGCCGCGGCGGGGGTGTTGTTCGCTCTGGCCCTGGCGGGAGCAGGGGCACGATTCATCATACCGGCAGGCAGCATCACGACGACACTCGGCTTGAGCCTCGGCCTGATCGCCGCGCTCGCCTGTGCGTTAGCCGCAGTTCTGCTCATCATGAAAAGGCCATCAGGACGGCTAGCGGGCGGCATCACGGCCGCGAGCCTGATCATATTCGCGTTTCCCCTATTGATAGCGGGGGCAATCCTCCCGGCCACAATGATGATCCTGGGTGGCGCGATCGTGCTCTGGCTGCTGTGGGACGGCAATTGGCGCCATTCCCTGTTGCCTATCGCGGGCGTGATTCTTGTCTCACTCCTGACCGGCTTCGCCTATATCTATGTTCATGCGATCAACTATCGTTCGATGCTCTTTTATCGCGGCAGCGAGCAACCGGCCTCATCGACCATGCTGCGGGTGTTCGAAGCGTCACAAACATCGGAATTGATCGCTTTCTTTTTCGTTTTCGTATTCATCATGCTGTTATTGCTGGCCTTTGCCCTTAGCTGGTCGGGGTTGACCAGCGGGCGTTTGCCACGAACCAATGTATCCCCCCTGCCGGCCTTCGGGACGCTGGCTCTGGTCTTCATCGCGGCCTTTTTCATCATCTCGCAATCGAACGTGCGTCAGGTGCAAGCTGATATGATCTACAAGCGTGCCCGACCCTATGACGATCAGGCGGCGCGCTCCAGTCAGGCAAGACCTGAAGTACGCCGCGACCTGTGGGATACGGCCATCGCCATCTATAGCGCGGCCATCGACCGGATACCTTCGGAAGATTTCTACTACCTGTTCCTCGGGCGTGCTTACCTGGAGCGCGCGGCGCTCACTGAGGATCCAACAGAACAGACCGAGTTGCTCTCCTCGGCCGAGACCTTGCTGTTGCAAGCGCAGGCACTAAACCCGCTGAACACCGATCATACCGCCAACTTGGCTCGACTCAACACGCGTTGGTATGCAGCCGTTGGTGACGGATCCGAAAAAGCCAAACGGCTCGATCTGGCCGAAAGCTATTACGAGGACGCGCTAAGGCTCAGCCCGCAAAACTCGGTCATTCGCAACGAACTGGCCCGCCTTGTCCTGGAGCTGCGCGGCGATTGCGATCGCGCTCTGGCGCTCTACGACGAAAGCGCCACCATTGATCCCTTCTATTCCCAGACCCAACTGGCGCGGGCCGATGCCTATATTTTGTGCAGCAGCGGCCGCACGGATGCGGAACGAGACACTTTATATCGGGCCGCCGCCGGTGCATTGGAAGAAGCGTTAGCGGATGCTCCCTCCAATATCCGTGGCTGGGTCCAACTGGCTGAAATCTATCGACAACTGGGCGAGTTCGACCAAGCGGCAACGGCTGTGGAAAACGCTCGCGCCAATAATGGCAAAGCCACCTTCCCCCCTTCGGAGATCGATTTCATGGACGCGCAGATCGCCGCCGGCCTGGGCGATCTCGACAAAGCCAGGACATTGGCCGAACAGGCATTGAAGACAGCCACCCCGAATACGGCCGAACAAATCGAGGCATTTCTGGCGGAGCTTGGCGACTGACTAATGGGAACGGCGATGTACCAGCTGGTCGACTTCTCCTGTCCTTCTTGATTATCTGCTCATGCGCGCGTTTCTTGCCGTCTTTCTCATCGCATTAACGATCACGCTTGGCAGCCTCCCCTGGGTTCGTCGCCTTGCAATCGCCATGGGTTTTGTCGACATCCCTTCCCACCGCAAGGCGCATCGCACGCCGACACCGTTGCTGGGTGGCGCGGCCATTTTCGTCGGCGCCATACTCGGCGTGCTGATCATCTATGGTGGCGATCCACAGCCGACAGTCATTGGCGTCGTTCTGGCTGCAAGCATCGTCGCCCTCACAGGACTCATCGACGACTATCGCCCCCTGCCGGCCTGGATGAAGTTGTCGGGGCAATTCCTTGGCTTCCTCATTTTGGCCTATTTTGGCATTCGCGTTCGCCTGCCGGTGCCCGATTTCGTCAATTACGCGATCACGCTCCTGTGGCTGCTCGGCATCACCAACGCCATCAACTTCCTCGATAACATGGATGGGCTAAGCGCGGGCATCTCGGCGGTCATGGCCTCATTTATCCTGTTATTGGCGCTCATCAACGGTCAATTCCTGGTTGCCGCGCTGGCGGCCGGGCTTTTGGGCGCGTGCCTGGGCTTCTTGCGCTACAATTTCCCACCGGCACAGATCTTCATGGGCGATGTCGGCTCCCTATTTCTGGGCTTTTTGCTGGCCGTAATGGGCATCCAGTTACGATTTCCCGCCAACTCCAATTTTGTCACCTGGATGGTTCCGGTTTTTCTCTTCGGTCTGCCCATTTTCGATATGATGCTGGTCGTATCCTCACGGCTGCGGCGAGGGCTTAGCCCGAACACCGCCGGCAAGGACCACATCAGCCATCGGCTTGTATTGCTTGGCTTTTCGTCCCGCGAAGCAATTTTGATCCTCTACCTGTTTAGCGGCGCTTTGGGTATGATGGCCTTATATATCACGCAGGCCACGGTCATCGAGGCCTATGCGATCGCTCTGGTAGCGGTCATCCTTGCAGTGGCCGCGATCATCCGGCTGGAGCGAAAATGGATGGAGAGTGAATCACCATGAAAACAACGAATGGGAAGCAGTTGCAATTCACGCCAAAATCCACGACAGCCAGGCAAGGTAATCTGCTATTGTTGGCGACATTGCTTGTCGCTGTCCTGATGATAGCTGCGGGAATCGGCCGCGCGCGAGCCGACGTGGATGGGGAGACAATGACGCGAGAGCGGGCTGCACCCACTGCCCTGCCTCTGCCAACCACAAAGGAAGATTTCTTCCTGCCCGGCACGCAACCCGGCTCCGACGCCCACCCACTGGTCGAGATCGCCGATCCTGACTCCTGTAGCGCCTGCCATACCGAGGCGATCTATGATACCTGGCGGGGCAGCATGATGGCTCAGGCCGGACGTGATCCCGTCTTTTGGGCGGCCTTTGCCGTCGCTCAAAATGATGCGGCCGATGCCGGTGAATATTGCTTGCGCTGCCACACACCGCGTGGTTGGTATGCAGGGCGCAGCGAACCGGCCGACGGCAGCGCGCTGGAGGCAACCGACATTAGCGCCGGTGTTGCGTGTGAGCTTTGCCACCGCATGGTCGATCCAATCCCCGGAGCCAATGATGAAGTGGCCGCTATTGATACAGCCATCCGTTCCGCTCTGACTGATCCGCCACCAGGCGACCATTTCGGCTCGGCCATGATCATCCTTGATCCGGAAGACAGGCGGCGAGGGCCTTTCTCCTTCCCGCCTTCGCCCGAGATCGGCCCTCACCACCGCTGGCAATCTCGCTTCCAGGGGCAGAATGATGCCTTGGCCGCTTCCCGGCTCTGCGGCAGTTGCCACAACGTGGACAACCCATTGCTCAGCTGGAATGAGAACCCGCCCGGTGGTGGACCGGCTCAATATTGGCCCAACGACATGAACACGGCCGCGCCATCATTCGGCAAGGATATGCTCTTCCCCATCGAGCGCACCTACGAGGAATGGCTCTACAGCGCTTATGCCAACGGTGGTGTCCATGCTCCACAATTTGCCGGGGCGAAGCCCGACGGCATAGTCGCTTCCTGCCAGGATTGCCACATGGTGCGCAGCACCGGAATTGCCGCGGAAACGTTCTTCAACCCCGTTTATCGCAACTGCAACACCACCGGCTGCCTGCCGGTGCACGTGCTGGCCGGTGGAAACACCTGGGTGCCCAAAATCATTCAGGATGAGCGCTGGCGACTCAATCCTCCTGCATTTGAGGCCACGGCGCTGAACGCCACGATCGCCGCCTCTCAGAGCATGCTCCAGCGCGCCGCTACGTTGGATATCGACCTCGAAGAGGATGACGGACAAAAGGTCGTCACCGTTCGGGTCATCAACGAAACCGGCCACAAATTGCCCACAGGCTACCCTGAAGGACGGCGGTTGTGGATCAATCTGCGAGCCTACAATGCGGCCGGCGCTCTCGTCTATGAGTCCGGTGCCTATAATCCGACGACCGGCATCCTGACCGAGGACGCAGCGATCAAAGTCTACGAGGTTGAACAGGGGCTGACGCCGGAACTTGCCGCGCTGACGGGTCTCGACGCGGGGCCGACCTTCCACTTTGCGCTCAACAACACGACCTACAAGGACAATCGCATCCCGCCCCGCGGCTACACCGTCGCCGCTTTCGATCGACCGGGGTTGCGACCCATAGGCACGACTTATCAGGATGGGCAATACTGGGACGATACCAGGTACCATGTTCCGGCGAGCACCGAGCGTGTTGTTGCCACACTGTATTATCAGTTATCGTCCGGGGAGTACATCCAGTTCCTGGGCGAACAAGGCGGGACAGATGGAGCAACATTGGCTGAAATCTGGGAAGACAGCAAAAGCCCGCCGGAGATCGTGGCTCAGGCTGAGTATCCCCAACCCAATGAACTGTTTTTGCCCCTGAGCCAAAAGCCCTAAGGGGCCGATATAATCGAAACCCAATTGAGGAGAAAGAAACTGATGTCAAAAAACCCGAATCGTGCGCCGTCCGTATCGGAAAAGCGCAAGCAGGAAGAGTTGCGCCGCCAAAAGGAACAGCAACGCAACAAGCTCATCGGCGGCGTCCTGATCGCTCTCGTCGTCGCGGCGGTGTTCTTTCTGTGGAGTCGTAATAACAGCAATTCAACTGCCAACAACAACAGCGAGGCAACGCCAGGCACGGAAATGGTCGGGGAGCGGCCGTTGGCGACTATCCCCCCGGCTGAGCGCAACAATTACTTCAGCGAACCACCGCCCATGATCATCGACACGGCCAAGAATTATGAGGCCGTCATCCGCATGGCCGATGGTGGCGAAATGCGCCTGCGGCTGTTCGACGACGAGGCCCCGCAGACCGTCAACAATTTCGTTTTTCTGGCCAATCAGGGGTTCTATGATGGGACAACCTTCCATCGCGTACTTGAAGGCTTTATGGCTCAGGGCGGAGACCCAACGGGATTGGGGTCAGGCGGCCCCGGCTACGCCTTCGACAACGAGATCATCCCCGGCGCATCCTTCGACCGTCGCGGCCTGCTGGCAATGGCCAATGCCGGCCCCAACACCAACGGCAGCCAGTTCTTCATCACCTTTGCGCCGGCAACACATCTCGACGGGTCGTACTCTCTCTTCGGCGAGCTGGTGGAAGGGGATGACGTGTTGAGCGGGATTTCCCTGCGCGATCCGGGAACAGCCACAGAGCCGGGCGATACGATCAGCGAGATCACTATTGTGGAGCAATAGGCCGGTTGACGATTGGGAATGCCACTGCTATACTCAGCGAATAAGTGAATAGTCAACGACCTGGAACGGGAGCATTAAGCGCCTCTCGACCTAAAGAGAGTAGAGACCAAAGGCTGCGAGTCTCTATAGGGATCGAAGCGCCGAAGTCGCCCGGGAGTTCTTTCGCCGAATAGAGTAAGCGAAGGCGGGATGGCCCGTTAGCGCCGCAATGAGCGCCGGTTCCCATGGGATCGGAAGCAAGGTGGTACCGCGTGAGCAATTCGCTCTCGTCCTTGATTGGACGAGAGCGTTTTTATTTTGTCGGGCAAACAAACGGTTTGTCCGACCGCATGAGAGGAATCAACAATGACCGAGATGCCCAAAGCCTACGACTTTCATGGCACAGAAGAGCGGCTATACCAATGGTGGGAAGAAAATGGCTGGTTCAAGCCGGAGGCGCGCCCGGCCGACGCCAAGCCGTTCGTCATCTCCATCCCGCCGCCCAACGTGACGGGCGAACTTCACATGGGCCATGCCATGTTTGTCGCTCTGGAAGATCTAATGATTCGCCGGGCGCGCATGCAGGGCCGGGCCGCGTTGTGGGTTCCCGGCGTCGACCACGCCGGCATCGCCACCCAGTTGCAGGTGGAGAAACTGCTGCGCTCGGAAGGCACATCACGTCAGGAAGTCGGCCGTGAGGAGTTCCTGCGTCGCACCTGGGCCTGGAAGGAAAAATACGGCAGTCACATTACCCGCCAGCTGCGCCGGCTGGGCGCGTCGTGCGATTGGGATCGCGAGCGTTTCACCCTTGACGAGGGTCTATCGGCCGCCGTGCGCGAGGCGTTCGTGCGCCTCCATCGTATGGGACTGATCTATCAGGATGAATATCTGGTCAACTGGTCGCCGGGCCTGCAAACGGCCGTGTCCGATCTGGAGGTCGAATACCACGAGGAACAAGGCCTTCTCTATTATTTCAAATACCCCATCCAGGGCGGCGGCTATCTGCCCGTGGCCACCACGCGCCCGGAGACCATTCTGGGCGACACGGCCGTGGCCGTCCACCCCGGCGACAGCCGCTTCACCGATTACATCGGCCGCACGGCGCTGGTGCCGATCCTGAACCGTGAGATTCCCATCATAGCCGATGACTACGTGGAGATGGCCTTCGGCACCGGCGCGCTCAAGGTGACCCCCGGCCACGATCCGAATGACTTCGAGATCGGCCGGCGGCACAAGCTGGATACTATCTCGGCCATGAACAAGGATGCGACGATGTCCGCGGCCGCCGGGCCTTATGCGGGACTGGATCGATTCGAAGCCCGCAAGCGCCTGTGGAGCGACATGGAAGCTGCGGGGCTCACCATCAAGGCTGAACCGCATACCCTCAACGTGCCCCGAAGTCAACGCGGCGGCGAAATCATCGAGCCGCTGATCAGCAAGCAATGGTTTGTGAACGCCAAACCAATGGCCGATATGGCGCTTGAGGCCGTCCACAAGGGGCGCATTACCATCGTGCCCGACCACTTCGAGAAGGTTTGGGATAACTGGCTGACCAACATTCACCCGTGGTGCATCAGCCGCCAGCTGTGGTGGGGCCACCGCATTCCGGTGTGGACATGCTTAGCCTGCGGTCATCAGACGGTTGCAACCCACGACCCGACGTCCTGCGAAGCGTGTGGCAATGCCGACATCATTCAAGACCCCGACGTGCTCGATACGTGGTTCAGCAGTGGGCTGTGGCCGTTCTCCACGCTCGGCTGGCCCGAACAAACGCCGGACCTGGCCCGTTTCTACCCAACCGACGTGATGGAGACGGGGTACGATATCCTGTTCTTCTGGGTGGCGCGCATGGTGATGGCGGCGACGCTCTTCACCAATGATATCCCGTTCCACACTGTCTATCTGCATGGATTGGTGCGCGACGGCAACGGCCGCAAGATGAGCAAGACCACGGGCAACGTCACCGATCCGATCGACGTGATCCAGGATTTCGGCGCCGACGCGCTGCGCTTTACGCTCCTGACCAGCGGTTCCCCCGGCGCGGATCTGAACCTGTCGCTTGATCGCGTGGAGAGCAACCGTAACTTCGGCAACAAGCTCTGGAACATCGCCCGCTTCGTCATTCGTAACTTCGACCGAGCAGGCAAAGAAGATCGCCCGGCCGACTTGTCGGTCGCGCTCAGCACGGCCGACCGCTGGATTCTGACAAGGCTGGGCGAGACGATCGCCACGGTTGATCGTCTGATGGATGGCTACCTGTTTGGCGAGGCGGGCCGGCAGATCTATGATTTCATGTGGAACGACTTCGCCGATTGGTACGTGGAGGCCGCCAAAATTCAGCTCAACGTCAGCGGAGAGAGTGCGTGGACAACTCTCCACGTCCTTGGGACGGTGCTGGACCACACGTTGCGCCTGCTCCATCCCTACATCCCATTTGTTTCAGAGGAGACCTGGCAGCAATTGCGTGCCGCCGCACTGGAATCGGGGGTGGGCATCGGCACACAGGATGAGTGGGCAGAGGCATTGATCATCGCCGATTGGCCCCAGCCAACGCTGAACGACCCGACAGCATCGGCCGACTTCGAGCTGATGCGCGACTTAATCCGCCGAATCCGCAACGCGCGGGCGGAGCAAGGGGTCGAACCCGGGCGCTATATCCCCGCTGTCATTGCCGCCGGAAATCGACAAGGTTTGCTGGAGTCGCAGAGGCCAATCCTGGCTGCTCTGGCGCGACTGGACGACGACGCGCTGGTCATCGCCGCCGGGGCAACACCACCGGCACAGGCGATCACATTGGCTCTCGGCCCGATAACCTGCTATTTGCCGCTGGCCGGGATGATCGATCTGGCGGCCGAACGAACCCGGCTCGAAAAAGAAGATGGGGAGCTTACCAAACAGATCGACCGGCTTTCTGCGTTGCTCAATAGCCCGTTTGCCCAAAAGGCGCCGGCTGCGGTGGTGGAGAAAGAACGGGAAAAGCTGGCCGCTCTCGAGACGGGGCAAGCCGAGATACGCGAACGACTGCGTTCGCTGGACGCATGATTTGACTGAAACGATATGAACAACAAGATTCGACCTGTAAACGTGACGGCCGACCGCGAGAAGCGCGTTCTGACCATCAATTGGAGCGATAGTCGAGAGTGTGCCTACTCCTTCGCGGGGCTGCGAGCCATTTGCCCCTGCGTGCAATGCCAGGGCGGCCATGATCTGATGGGCCGCCCTGCTGATAAATTGCTGCTGGGAAAATCAGTTAATGAGGAACTGAATCTCAACTCGATCAACGCCGTTGGAAGTTATGCGATCCATTTTGTATGGAACGACGGCCACGACTCAGGTATCTATACGTGGCAATATCTGTATGATGCCTGCCTGCCGTAGCGCCGAATAACACTAACTCGAGCGGTTATTCCGTACCGGTTATCAACGCTTCATAGCCCTGCCGCCGGCGTATCACGCGGAACGTATCGCCGTCTACCAGCACCTCGGCCGGGCGCAGGTGCCCGTTATAATTGGAACTCATGGCAAAGCCATAAGCCCCGGCATGCAACACAGCCAGCAAATCCCCCTGACCGGTGGCCGGCAATGAGCGATCCCGCGCCAGGAAGTCGCCGGTCTCACAGATCGGGCCTACGATATCCACAATCTGGTATTCATCACCCGGCTCCATGATCGGCACGATGGGATGATGTGCCTGATATAACGTGGGACGAATCAGGTCCGTCATGCCCGCATCGACGATGATGAACTGTTTGTGCCCTTGTTCCTTGGTATAGACAACCCGCGTCAGCAACGCGCCCGCGCGTCCGACAATCGAGCGCCCCGGCTCCAGCACAAGCCCGTAACCGGCATCCGCTATCAGTTTGCCGATGACCTCGACCCAATCCGCGGCGCCCGGCGCACTCCCCTGATAATCGATCCCTAATCCCCCGCCGGCGTCGATATATTCAAGGGCAATGCCCTCGGCTTTCATCTCATCCGCCAGCGCGATCAGGAACCGAACCGCCTGACTGAATGGGTCGAGATCCGTTATTTGCGAGCCGATATGGGCGGCCAGGCCGACCGGCCGCAGATGGGGATGAGCGGCGGCCGCGCGGAGAATGCCGATTGCCCGCTCGCGAGGAACGCCGAACTTGTGGCCGTGCAAACCGGTGCTGATGTAGGGGTGGGTTTCGGCACTGATATTGGGGTTGACCCGCACGCCGACAGGTGCCGCAACACCAAGCCGTTCGGCTTCGGCCGCCACTGCCGTCAGCTCCATCTCTGATTCCACATGAATGGCCCGAATGCCGGCGGTCAGCGCCTCGGCAATTTCGGCCGATTTCTTGCCGACACCGGAGAAAATGATCTTGTCCGGCGCAACTTCCGCATGGCGAGCCAGGAACAACTCTCCCCCACTGGTCACATCAGCCCCCAGCCCCGCATCCCGCAGCATTCGTACAATAGTCGGATTGCCATTGGCCTTCACAGCATAGCAGATTAAGGCCCGGTCGCCGGTCACCCGATTAGCCGTATCGAGCATGGCCCGCGCCCGCACGAGGATTTCAGCCCGGCTATACACATAAACCGGCGTATCCGCGGCCGCGACGATGACGGTTAACGGCACTTGCTCGCAATGCAACTCACCGGCACGATATACGAATGGACTGTCAATTGGGGACAAGGGAGTCGTCGGTGATGGGGGATAGCTCAAGGGGGGCCTCGTGGTCGTCAAGGGTGGCGCGCTCCATGGTGGCGACCGTCCGGGCCACATTTTCGATGGCGACGCGCTGTTTGCGATATAAGTCCGATTCGCTCATCGCCAGGCGGCGGGCAACATCCCGCACACGGCGACCCTGGACAAATTTCAAATCCAGGATGTTGTAGAGAATCCATTCAGTCGTGGTCAAGCTCCGCTGGCCGTCGGGCTTTTGCTGCTCAATCGCCTCGGCCAGAATGGCGCGCAGAGCGCTGACCGGATTATTGTCATGTTCTTCCATGCCTCGCTGGACGACCTCAAGCTGGAGCAGCGGGCTTTCGGTCAACTTCGGCCCACCCCAATAGTGAGTCAGCGCCTCGCGAACCATGTTGCTGAATTCGGGGTCCTGGAGAAGCTCTTCATGAACCCTATTGGCCGTGGAAGTCAACACAGGCAAACCACCGAAGGTCGCCGCGCTGCGTCGCTCCTGCAAGGCGATAATCTCGGGCAAGATGCCCTCCACAGCAGCAAAGACCTCCTGTTGCAGGATTCGGTCTTCCAGAGCAGCTGCTGCTTGCAACCGCAAACGTGACAGGATGTCCAGTTCGTCGGCCGTCAGATCCGGCTCAGGAGCGCGTGCTTTCATCCCCAGGATGCCAAGCAACAGATCGCTCCGATTGTTATACAACGGTTGAATCCAGTATTCGCCCCAGACAAAAAAGTCGTCGGTGGGATCATCGTCATTGTCGTCACCGCTCCCGTTCCCGCGAACCGGAAGGGACAGCTTCTGCAATTCCACGCTGGCCATCCCGTCAAGCGGGCCGACCACAGCCTCCAGTCGAGGCCCACCGGGGGTTAGGCTGGCGACGAAGGCGGTCGGAGTACGAACCACCTCGCAGGCTGCGGCCAGGACGCTCTCCAGGAACTGTTCCAGATCGCTTGTCGTGAGCAGACGCTCGGACAACGCCTGAATGCGGCGCACATCAGGATCATCATCAAGCTGGAACGCACGCTCAAATGTCTTTTTATACTGATGAATGATCCACTCGGCGACCATGACCGTGGCGACAACGGCAAAACCCAGGACAACTTCTTTGCTGAGGCCGAACAGGGGTGGGGCCCGGTTTACGAGGACGAACACCAACAGTACGATAGTGGCCGCCAGTGGCACACGCGCCATGTATTTGTACAGGCGTACGCGAACCACACGGTCGGGAGAAGCTGAGCCGACGTAGACCAATTGAGAGGTCAGGACGGCAAACAAAAGGCTGACCGCCAGATTGCCGACGATGAGCACCGGAAAGAGCAAAAGAGGCATATCAGCGGTTGGGTCGCCCCCTAACAGCATGTAAGGGAAGACGCCCAGCGGCGCGGCCAGGAAGGCAAATAAAGTGGTGGTCATGCGCCGGCGCGTCGTTGAGGTCATACATCGTTGCCGCGCTCGCCACACATTGTAGACGCTGGACAAGGCGACAAGCCAAAAATAACCGGCAAAAAGCGGGAAGGCCGGCCCACTCGTCAGGCGGGGTACGACCATGCTGGATGTCGGCGGCCCGACGACGAGATCGCTGAATAGACCCAGCAGGACAAAAAGGATGCCGGTCAAATAGCCCAAAATGACCAGCACATGTCGCCGCCGCGATATTTTGCCGGTCGTTGTCAGCAGGGAATCGGACAGGTGGAACTGAGCGGCGGGAACCATGGCGACGCCGATCCAGCCTGTGCGCAACAATATCTCGGCTGAGTCGGCCGCCACCGCGCGGCTGACCAAAAGCTCTGTCAGATAAACGAGCACGACAAAGGTGATTACCGTAGCAAACACCCTTGCGACAACACTACGCCTCAAACGCGGGACGTTATAGAGGACGACCGCTGCGCCAAATATGACAATGATGGACTGTAAAACATCATTGACATAGCCAAGCACTCGCGCAATTTCGCCGGAATCAAACATGGTCGTATTTGGGCGTCACCCACGCCATGGGCAGGATCATCAAGCCGGCGTCGGCGAAGGCGGCATGTCCAAAGATGGACGGGAGCGCTCACTCGCCTCTGCCGGTTTTTGGGATGGGGTGACTTTCGAGCTCCCTGGGGAAGAGGGGGGTGACTCATACTCCTTGCCTTCCAGCAAGGCAACAAACTCGGCCGCCTCCAGAGTTTCCACCTCAAGCAATTTCCGGGCGATAAGCTCCAGTTGGTCCCGATGTTGCGTCAGGACATCTGTCGCGAACTGATGAGCCACGTCGATGATCCGGCGCACCTCAGCGTCAATCTGCTCGGCAATCGCGTCGGAATAATCACGCTGCTCGCTGATTTCCCGGCCAAGAAACACGAGTTCCTGCTTCTCGCCATACACGCGCAAACCCAACTCATTGCTCATGCCATACTGGGTCACCATCGCGCGCGCCATTCGCGTCACCTGCTGCAAATCATTGCTGGCCCCTGTGGTGATATCACCGAAGACGATCTCTTCCGCCACACGGCCGCCCAAGGCAGTGGCGATCATGGCCTCGAACTTGGAGCGGGTCATGAAGCTGGTATCCTCGTCCATGTACCAAGTGACGCCACCGGCCATGCCCCGCGGGATAATGGTGATCTTGCGTAACGCCTGGGCATGAGGCAAATAATGGCTCACCATCGCGTGCCCTGTCTCATGGTAGGCGGTCAGTTCTTTTTCCTCGGGCGACATGATCCGGCTGCGGCGTTCGGGGCCGAGCTGGACGCGTTCGATGGCCTCCTGGAACTCACTCATGCCGATATTTTTCTTGTTGCGACGAGCGGCCAGCAAGGCAGCCTCGTTGACGGTGTTTTCGATATCCGCGCCGACAAAACCGGGCGTTGCTTTGGCCAACACATTGATATCCACCGCATTGGCGACTGGTTTGCCGCGCAAATGAACGCGGAAGATTGCTTCGCGGCCGCGCATATCAGGACGATCCAGCACGACACGGCGATCGAAGCGACCCGGGCGAAGAAGCGCGGGGTCCAGAATATCCGGCCGGTTTGTCGCCGCCAGAATGATGACGTGAGTGTCGGTATCAAACCCGTCCATCTCAACCAGGATTTGATTGAGCGTTTGCTCTCGCTCGTCATGAGACCCGCCGAGACCCGCACCGCGATGGCGCCCCACTGCGTCGATCTCATCCACGAAGATAATGCACGGGCTGTTACGCTTGGCCTGCTCGAAGAGGTCACGGACCCGGCTGGCACCGACGCCGACGAACATTTCGACGAATTCGGAACCGGCAATAGAGAAGAACGGCACGCCGGCTTCACCGGACACAGCCTTGGCCAGCAAGGTCTTGCCCGTGCCGGGGCTGCCAACCAGCAAGACACCTTTCGGGATGCGCGCGCCGAAGCTGACAAATTTCTCCGGCTCTTTCAGAAACTCAACGATTTCCCGCAACTCTTCCTTGGCCTCATCGCAACCGGCCACATCATCGAAACCCACGGTAGGATGATCGCCGGTGAACATGCGCGCTCGGCTTTTGCCGAATGACATCGCCTGGCTGTTATTACCCTGCGCTTGCCGGAAGATAAAGTAGAAGAAGCCTATGATGAGGATTGCCGGGAGAAAGATGCCGACCAGATTGAGGATCCCGTTCCATTGGCTGGGACGTTCGTAAACGACGACCGGCTTTCCATCAGAATAACTCTCGCTCTGGATGCCATACGCAGACAACAGCTCTTCAATTGAGCTTACGCCGCTGATACTGACCCGCGCGGGCGGCCGGTTCTGGTCCTCGTAGATAACAGTCGCCTCGCGGCCATTACCGGAGACGATTAGCTTGGCGACTTTATCCGAATGAATTTCTTGAGCAAGCCGACTGATAGGGATATCGGTTTGGGCTGCCGGAGCCGAGCTATAGCTCCACAAGACGGCCGCTACGGCAGCTCCAATCAGGAGATAGACGAGCCATCTTGTCAGTCTGGTTGAATTCATGGTCATGCCTCTGGCCCAAGGCCGGGTATCCTGCCTGATATTTTAGCCGCTATAGGCGAGGAATACAAAGTACCATAGAGGGATAAGCCCCAACAGAGCCGCCACGGCCAGGATGCCCAGGCCAATAGCCAGCCAATCCCGCTCCGGGGGCGGGACGGCAGTCCTAATACTGGAAGAAGGATAGGAAGGCGGCCGCTGGTGGGGACGGGTCTCGCCGGAATGAATGATGATGTCGCCATCGCCTGTCGTTGCCGGTTCACTTCCGTATGAATAGGCATAGGCGGCCGTTTTTTGCTCATATGACGGCACGTCGACATCCAGCAAGGAGATTGGGCCGGTAGTCTGCAAGCTGCTTTCCCGATAGGCGCTCAGAATTCGGCCCAATTGATCGCCTGTGCGATAACGCGCGGCAGGCTCTTTTGACAAAACCTTGAGCAGAATCTGATCAAGTTGGGAGGGGATCAACGGATTAATATCGGACGCTCGCGGTGGTGGCTCATGCATGTGCTTGAGAGCCAACGCGGTGTGGGTCTCGGCCAGGAACGGCAATCGACCGGTGAGCAATTCGAATAGAACAACCCCGATTGCATAGACGTCGGAAGCAGGCGTCGCGCCCAGACCGGCCGCTTGCTCCGGCGAAAAGTAATGGGGCGTGCCCCAGATCTGGCTGTCGACCGTGTGCTGAGTCGCCTCGCTGATAGCTCTGGCGATGCCGAAATCGGCGACCTTCACCCGATCGTCATTGGTCACAAGGATGTTTTGGGACTTTACATCACAATGAACCAGGTTAGCGCGATGGGCATAGCCGATACCTGCACATATCTGAATCCCCAGATCAAGCGCTTGCTCGATACTGAGCGTGCGCCCCTGCTGATTCTGGAGTTTGACGAGTTGCTTCAGCGTGCGGCCGTCGACAAACTCCATCACGATATAGTGGCGGTTGCCATCCTGGCCGATATCATGCACAGTGACGACATTGGGGTGAGAGAGGTTGGCGGCCGCGTGCGCTTCGCGTTGGAACCGGCGCAAGAAGCCTTCGTCATCCGTCAGGTTCTCATGAAGCACCTTCACGGCGACATTGCGCCCCAATGACAAGTCCTGCGCTCGATAGACAACCGACATGCCGCCGCTGCCTATGCGGTCTATGATGCGATAGCGCCCATTTAAGACGATCTGATCATCTCCCATATCAAGTTCAATTGTAGAACGGAGACGGCTCCGTCGCAAGGGGCGCTTGTCGTCGTATCATATTGACGGTTACGCCCCCTGATTTCGGGCGATGTATCAGGGTTTGGATGAGGGAGTGGGCTGCGGTGTCGCCGTGACGATGATCGGCGGCGGCTCGTTCGTGGGCGGTTCGGCCGTCGGCATCAGAGTTGGCGTCTGGGTCGGCGCGAGTGCGGCCGGTGTCGCGGTGACAATCGCTATCGTCGGCACGGCCGTCGCGACCGGGATTGACGGATCGGCCGAGAAGGCAATCAACCGCCGTTCACCCTCAGCGAGGGTATTGCCGAGACCATCCTCAAGGCGCACGACCCAATTATAGCCGGGCAAATTGATCGCTCCATTGACCATAGTGCCCAGCGCGCCGCGCGCATCCATCGACAGAATATAGCGGCTGCCATATACCGGTTGGGCAACGCTCCCCAACGGGATCCGGCGATTCCCGGACTCCAGATATACCGTGAATCGTTCACCCGGTGCCAACGGCACCGGCCACATCCAGCTGTAGTTGATCACATCGGTATTGAGCGCACCGTAGCCGGCGGCCGGGACGAGCGAACGCAACACCGGCTTGACCGGCGCGCCATAGGCAATGCCGAACTCGGTCGTCCAGTGCCAAATATTCGTCGTGGAGAAGTCCTCCACATAGCCGATACCCACCTCGGTGCCTAATTGGTTAAGGATCAAGGGGCGGTGAGAATCGCTATTGACCCAAAACTCAACAGCTTCACGCGGATCCGAGAACCCCCACGCCGTAGCTTCACCGGCGTAGCCGCCTCGATAGCCGCTGCGCAGCAAGCGCTCGGCCGCCGTGGTCCCGTCAGTTCCCACATGGGGGTTATCGGGGAAGCGGGCCTTGTCGAGCACGTGAGCCTGAGCGGCCGCGCTAAGCTCATAGGCATAACTCATCGGCGGCAGACCAAACCGCGCCCGGGCCGCGTTCAGATAGGCCAGAAGTTGCTCGGCGGGGGAGGTCCCCGCAGGGAACTGGATCGGCTCAAGCGTGAAGGTCTCGGATATCGACTCAACAGGTGGTGCGAGTTCCGCCGAGACCATACCGGCGGCAAGGGTCGGCGTCGTTGAATCGCCTATGTGCGCCGCCAACGGCAGAAAGAGCGATGTCGTGCCGGGATCGACATGAACCCATCGCCCGACCCGGGTTTGGTCAAACCCGTTGTCGGCGGTCATGGTCACATAATAATCGCCGGGAAAACGATAAACATGACTGACCGCGGCCCCATCGTATTGACGGCCGTCGCCCATATCCCACAGGTAACGAGCGACCGTATCATCCCCAAACGCCTGACCGGTGAATGACAAGCCCACTGCCGTGCGATCGCCGATAATCATATCGGCCACAGGAGCACCACCGACGGTTATATCCCACACGGCTTCCGATCGGCCGAAATCATTCTCAATCGCGAGGCGTACTCGATAGACCCCACCCTGGTTGTAAGCATGGACCGGCTGTTGCTCGCCCATGACTGTGGCTCCGTCGCCGAAATCCCAGAAGACTTTCAGCGGCGGCTGGCCACCACTGAGGCTCCTGAACGTGACGGCCTGACCAATGGCCGGCGTGTCATCATCCGGGCTGAATGCGGCGACCGGCTGGGGTAATACAGTCAATGTGAAATGCTTGGTGACTCGACCCGCGGGGTTCGATACTTCAACGACAATGTCGTGATTTCCGGCGGACGGAAATACGATCTCGGGATCGCTTAATTCAAGTCGCCGGCCATCTCCTAAATCCCAGATCGTGGTAATCGGCCCCGGGCCGGCAATGTCGGCATGGAGACGAACCGGCTGACCCACCGAAACCTGCCCCTGGGCCGTCACCGCGCCAACCAGAGGCGCAATTCCAATCCAGACTGGAGCCAATGCCTCACGCAGGTCACCCTGATGGTGCATCAGGGCCTCGACGAATTGCTCCGGTTCCGTCACGTTAGCCGTTTGAACGACCATGTCGGCGGTGAATTCCACGGTACCGGCAGCGGGAACGACGGGTAACCAATCAATCTGATTTTGTTGAAGATTGAACGTCGCACCCGACGGCAAGGCATACATATCAGCCACAACGCCCGGCGGGAGACGCAACACGATCGATGGCGTCAGGGGTTGCCCGGCGTGGTTCGTGACCCGAGCGACCATCTGCATTTTCGTTCCGGGCGATCCGGCCGGGGGATTGACGGTGACTTCCAGAGACAATATGCCGTTATCGGCGCGCGCATAGCCCGAGTAGAGAGAAGCTGACGAAGACGGCCGCCACGCAAAAAGCGCAACTGCCAACAGCAGCGCCAATCCACCAACCAATAGCGAGCGACCTCGGGAACTCATGTG
>DAOMSB010000013.1:0-45233 GCA_035446145.1 Promineifilum sp. (SeqCode)
TTATGTTCGTTCAGCTTGAACTCGAACCCGACTGAGTCATATTTCGAATTGCTGGCGCCCTCCTGGGCGCGGTTTATTTACGGTTTCATTCTGAAAAAAGGGTTGAAAAATCGGTTCGGTCGGGTTATGTCTGTCGTGTCAGGAGCACCTCTCTTCCACTATGCAAGATTCGGACGATTGCAGTCGTCCGCCGGATAAACAAATCTCCTTTTGCCTTTCCAGACAGGGCCTGTTCAATGACCTGTCGCAATCCTTCAAATTTTAGTAGAAACATCGTTGATGGCGTGCTTTGGATGATGGCTCTATTCAGCACGAAACCTCCCGGCCGAGATCATCCCGGCGGGCAGGCGGCGCAATGAAAATAGACGCAGATGTCGATGCCTGGTTCCCTGTCCCGATTATAACTATTCGGATCATCATGGCGATGTGCCGTTGAACGCACCCCACCGAGCATAGTATAAGAGATTAGGAGGATGGGATCAATTCAAAAACAGGGGAATACAAATTTAGAAGAAATGGCCTGAAATCGCCCAATATTATTTGTTCGTATACATTATGATGAGACGAAAGTTATGTGCGACAAGATGAGGAGATTGAAATGGATATCGCGATGATCGGACTGGGCAGGATGGGCGGGAACATGGCTTCGCGGCTGTTGCGCGGCGGGCATCGGGTCGTTGTCTATAACCGGTCGTCAGGGCCGATTCATGCCGCCGAGGCTGAAGGCGCAGAGGGAGCGGGATCGATTGAAGACGTGGTTGCGAAGCTCGCGGCGCCACGGGCGGTGTGGCTGATGTTGCCCGCGGGTGATGTCACCGAAGCGGCCGTAACCCAACTGGCCGATCTGTTGGCTGTAGGGGACGTGATCATCGAGGGGGGCAACAGCAATTATAAAGACTCCATGCGCCGTGCAGCCTTCCTGGCCGATAAAGGTATCTACATGGTCGATAGCGGAACGAGCGGCGGCATATGGGGTCTGCGTGAGGGGTATAGCCTGATGGTTGGCGGCCGAGCAGAAGCGGTGGAGCTTGTCCGCCCGGCGCTGGAGACGCTGGCCCCGGCGGCCGATCGGGGTTGGGCGCATGTAGGCCCTTCGGGTGCGGGTCATTTCGTGAAGATGATCCATAACGGCATCGAGTACGGCATGATGCAGGCCTACGCCGAGGGGTTCGAGATTCTGCGGGCCAAGGAGGAGTTCAATCTCGATCTGCACCAGATCGCCGAGTTGTGGCGTTATGGCAGCGTGGTGCGCTCGTGGCTGCTGGACCTGACGGCCGCGGCGCTGGCCGACGACCCCGAGCTAAGCGATCTTCGTGGCTGGGTGGCCGATAGCGGTGAAGGGCGCTGGACGGTGTTCGAAGCGATTGATCAGGATGTGCCCGCGCCGGTGATTACGCTGGCGCTGCAGATGCGTTTCGTCAGTCGCCAGGATGAGAGTTATGCGGCCAAGCTGCTGGCGGCGATGCGTAACCAGTTCGGCGGTCATGCCGTGAAGACGGTTGGGGAGTGATCGATAAAGACCTGACAGGTTGGCAATTAAGGGTGCGGTCGGTCGGATAATGTATCGCCAACCTGTCAGGTCTGTATGCGGCGGCAGCTTTAGTTGATTACCGGCAGGGACATGGCCTCGACGACGAGTTCGGCCACGTCGATGACCTTCATGCCGTCACCTTCCTCGCGGTTGGCGTCGCTCATCATCGTGTGGCAGAAGGGGCAGCCGACGGCCAGCACGGCCGCGCCGGTGGCTTTGGCTTCGCGGTAGCGGTTGATGTTGACCTTTTCGCCCGTGACACCATGTTCCTCTTCCTTCCAGTATTGCGCGCCGCCCGCGCCGCAGCAGAAGGAGTCTTTGCCGTGGCGGGGCATTTCGGTGAGCGTGATCCCGGTGGCGGTCAGCGTGGTGCGCGGTTCTTCGATCACCCCATTGTGGCGGCCGAGATAACACGGATCATGGAAGGTCACGTCTTCCATGATTTTGCTATTGAACTGTAACTTGCCGCGGCCGATCAGATCGGAGATGAGCTGGGTGTGGTGGAACATGGTGTAATGGCCGCCCAGTTCGCCGTACTCCTTGCCGATAGTGGTGAAGCAGTGGGGGCAACTGGTGACGATGCGGCGCTCGTTGGCTTTGGCCGCGTTGAGCGTTTCGATGTTGGTTTCGGCCATAGCCTGGAAGAGGGGCTCATTCCCCGCCCGACGAGCAGCGTCTCCGTTGCAGACTTCATCATCGCCCAGGACGGCGAAGTTAACGCCCGCTTCGTGCATAATCGTTGCCAGGGAGCGAATAGTCTTTTGTGCGTCCGGGTTAAATGCCTGGGCGCAGCCGATCCACAGTAAATACTCGTAATCGGGGTTCTCGGCCACGGTGGGTACATCGAAAGGCAACGGTGCCGCCCACTCCATTCGACTGCCTTGTGCTTGCCATGGGTTACCCATGCGCTCCATGCCGATAAAAGCGCCCTTTAACTGATCGGGGAATTCGCTTTGCATCATCACTTGGTCGCGGCGGATCTCCATGATGTCGAGCATGGGGACGTTACCGACGGGGCAGACTTCGATGCAGTGACCGCAGGCCGTGCAGGCCCAAACGGCGCTCTCGCTGATGGCGAAGTCGATGAGCGAGATGCCGCCGGTTGCGCCCGAGGCCAGGGCGGCCATATTGTCGCGAATGTAGTAGCGTTTGTTGATCTCCAGCGCGGCCGGGGATAGCTCCTTGCCGGTGGTGTAGGCCGGGCAGACTTCCTGGCAGCGGTTGCACATGATGCAGGCGTAGGCATCGAGAATGTGTTTTTTGGGCAGGTCGGTGAGGACATTGGCGCCGAACTGCTCGATGGTCTCGTCGTCGAGATCGAGCTTGAACATCTGCCCCAGATAGGTGCGCTCCGGGCTGACCATGAAGTTGAGCGGCCCCATGAACAGGTGGGCGTGTTTGGTATAGGGGAAGTAGGGCAGGAAGATCAGGATGAGGCCGACGGCGAGCCACCAGAAGAGATGCCAGCCGAACGTCAGCACTTCCGGCGAGAGGCCGCCCAGGAAAGTGGAGGCGATGAAGCCGGCGACGGGTTGCCACGGATCGGGGCCGTGTTGAGCGAGGTGGAACGACGCGCCGAGCAGCCGCGAGCCGACGTGGGTCAGGATGAACAGGCCGACGATGAGCGAGTCGACGGCGATGCCGCCCTCGCGAACGCGATCCATCAGCTTGACGTTGTCGCGGGTTTTGAGGGCCGGGTCCTGAGCTGCGAAACGACGCAGCAGGAAGTAGGCGACGCCGATGATGACCGCGGCGGCGAACAGGTCGGCCGCCAGCCGGAACAGGTGACCGATGATATTGTCGGGAAAGAATTGGAAGCCCGGTATCAAACCTTCGAGCACGTCGATAACGTTGACCAGGCCATAGAAGATGAAGCCGAAGGCGACGCCGTAGTGGAACAATGAGGTCAGTTTGCGGTGGCGGATGATGCGGCCCTGAGTGATGAGAGCCATAATGCCGGCCATGACGCGGCGAGGCAGCTCGTCGAGGTAGAGCGCGCGTTGGCCGCGGTTGATGACGCGGGCCATCATGGCGAAGGTGTTGGCGACGGCCGTGAGGCAGATGATGACCAACAGCACGAACAGGGTTTTTTCGAAGGGAGACAGCATGTTCTCTTCCTCTCCTTTCGCCACCGACAGGGAAACGGGGTCGGGGCGATGCTTGTCAATGAGCCGGATCGTTCCGTGGCGGAAGTTTAACTCACCCGACGATTCGGGCAAGAAGTCTGCGCATGTGGCGATGCCGGCGACTCATACCGCTCTATTATAACGCCAATTTGACGCACTGCATCATAACAAATGTCATGTGTTTGGGGTAAATACGGGAATTCAGCGAATGTCCGACGCTGCTGCGCCGTTCTCCCTGCGCAAACTAGGTCCAATGCCGCCACATCGCTATAATCGGCGGTCATGAAATTCGTCACTCGCATTCGGCGACCGGCCGGGCGATTACTTGTCCTGCTGGCTGCCCTGGCGATCATCGTCGCCCTCTGGCCCGACGCCACGTCGCTTTATGACCTGACCGGCGAGGAGCAGCCACGCGGCCAGATCGCCGGCATTGCCCATTGGCTCAACACCGCCATTCGGCCGCAACCTGATTTGCAACCGGCGGCCGTTGCCGGATCGCCCTATACCTTCCCGGCCGTGTCCCCTTTCGGTGTCAACACTTTCCTGCAGCAGGAGGCCGAGGAAACCAAGCGCGCCACCAGTCTCGATCTGGCCCACGCCGCCGGGCTGCGCTACATCCGCCAGGAGTTTACCTGGGAAGATATTGAGATCCACGGCAAAGGAGATTTCATCGACCGGCGCAACGATCCGGCCGGGGTGGATGCCTGGCTCAAGTACGACCACATCGTCGATCTGGCCGAGGCGCGCGATCTCCAGATCATCGCTCGCCTCAGCAACCCGCCCGCCTGGAGCCGCGCCGCCGGCGACGAAATGGGCGAGAAGGCCCCACCTGACGACTTCAACGACTTTGGCGATTTTGTCGCTGCCGTTGCCGGGCGCTACCGTGGCCGTATCCGCACCTATCAGGTGTGGAACGAGCCGAACGGCAACGAGGAATGGGGGTTGCAGGACGTCGATCCCGAAGCCTTCACCCAATTATTGTGCCTTGCCTATGAGCGTATCAAGGCGGCCGATCCCGATGCCGTGGTGCTGGCCGGAGCGCTGACGCCGACCGTGGCCAACGACGGCCGCCACATGAACGACCTCATCTATCTGGAGCGCATGTATGCCGCCGGGGCGGGGGGATGCTTCGATGTCATGTCGGCCCAGGGGTATGGCTTGTGGTCCGGCCCCACCGACCAGCGATTGCGGCCGACAGTCATCAACTATCCCCACAATCTCTTCCTGCGCGACATCATGGTGCGCCACGGCGATGCCGCCAAGCCGATCTGGATCAGCGAGATGGGCTGGAACGTAGCCCCGGAGCATGTGCGGCCTGACTTTGGTCGCGTCACGGAAGAGCAGCAGGCGCGCTATGCCGTGGGCGCATACCGTCGTGCCCAGGAAGAATGGCCGTGGGTTGGTGTGAACGCCTACTGGTTTCTGAAGCGCCCGGCCGATTGGGAGATCGACCAGGCGTGGTACTATTTTCGCATGCTGGAACCGGATTTCACGCCGCTGCCGGTCTATGATGCTGTGGCCGATTATGCCACCGCTGTGCCGGACCTGTCGCCCATGCCTGGTTGGAAATACGACTGGATGCGCGCCCGGCCGGGGCTGTTCACCTTTGGCGCGGCGGTGTTGTTTTTCAGCCTGTTGCGCGCCCTTGCCCCGCGAGACGGCCGATGAGCGACACCCGACGATTGCTGCCCGCGGCCGTGTTCGTGCTGCTGCTGGCCACCTTCACCCGCTTCCACCTGCTGGAGGCGCAATCCTTCTGGAACGACGAAGGTAACAGTGCTCGCCTCAGCGAGCGTTCTATCCCGGCTATTCTGGAGGGCACGGCGAGCGACATCCACCCACCGCTCTACTACCTGGCTCTGCGCGGCTGGCGCGAGCTGCTGGGCGAGACGGAGTTCGCTCTGCGCTCGCTGTCGGCGTTCGCGGGGGTGTTGGTGGTGGCGGCGGTGATGGCATTGGCGGCGAAGGGGGGAAGGGGGGAAAGGGAGAAAGGGAGAGAGGGAGAGAGGGAGAAAGGGAGAGAGGGGGAGAGGGAGAGAGGGGGGACGCTTCTGAACTCGTATTTCGTATCTCGTATCTCGTATCCTCATTCGTCACTCGTCCCGGCTGTGGCTGGTCTGCTCGCCGCTCTCAGCCCGGTGCTGGTCTACTACAGTCAGGAGACGCGGATGTACGCGTTGTTGGCGCTGCTGGCGGCGCTGAGCGCGTGGGTGCTGCTGGCGTGGCTGGGCGGGGTACGGCGGCCGCTGCCCTGGATGGCCGCCTATACGCTGCTGCTGGTTGCCGGGCTGTATACCCATTATTTCTTCCCGGCGGTGGTGGTAGCCCAGGGGGCGGTTGTCGTGTGGCGGGAATGGGGGAAGGGGAGAAGGGGAGAAAGGGAGAAAGGGGGAAGGGGAGAAAGGGAGAGGGGGAGCGGGGGCGCGCTTCTGAACTCGTATTTCGTCTCTCGTATTTCGTATCTCGGCCAGTGGGTGGGGATGGCGGCCGTTGCTGCGCTGCTCTATTTGCCCTGGGTTCCCGTCTTTTTGCGGCAGATCGGCGGGCGGGGCGAGGCGGCGGGGTTGGGCGAGTTCGCTATGGAGAGCGCTCGCTGGCTGGCGCTGGGCACGACCGTCGCGCCGGACGAGGCGACGTGGGCGGTCGTCGCCTATGTGGCGCTCGTCGCTCTCGGTGTGGCGGCCGGCCGCCGGCGGGCGGTGGTTGCCTTGCTGTTGGCTCTCATTCCTCTCGCCCTCATGTTCCTCGTTGGCGCGACCGATCCGGCGTTCTTCAAGTTCATGCTGGTTGTTGTGCCGTTTCTGGCCGTCCTTGCAGGCGCTGCCTGGGATGACCAATTGAGAGAAGGGGCGGCCGTCGATGGTCGGATACGGGATATCGCTATCGGGTTGGTCGCTGCGGTCCTTACCGTCGCCGTCCTCGCCGGGAGCCTGCTGTCATTGGGGAACCTCTACTTCGATCCCGCCTATGCGCGGGCCGACTATCGAGCCATGGCCGCCCGCATCGCCGCCGAGGCCCATCCCAACGCGGGCATCATCCTTGTCGCCCCGAACCAGTGGGAGGCGTTCACCTATTACCACCGGGACGGCGCGCCGGTCTACCCGCTGCCGCGCGGCCGACCCGACCCGGCCGTCATCGAGCCGGAGCTGGCGCGCATCGCCGCCACCCATGATCGGCTTTACGTGCTCTATTGGGGCGATGCCCAGCGCGACCCCGAACATATCATCGAGCGCTGGCTCGACGCGCATGCGTTCAAGGCGTCGGAGGAGTGGGTGGGCGATGTGCGCTTCGTCGTCTACGCGGTGCCGGGCGACGCCCCAGCCGAGGCGACGCCCAGTGGGGCGACCTTCGCCGGACTGAATGGCGAATCGATTACTCTGCATGAGTACGCCGTCTGGCCCGGAGAGGCCCGGCCGGGGGATGTGATTCAGGCCCGCCTGGTGTGGTCGGCCGATGCGACCCCCGCGCGCGCTTACAAGGTGTTCCTGCATCTGCTCGACGAGGCGGGCAATGTGGTGGCCCAGCACGACGGGGAACCGGCCGGCGGCTCGCGGCCGACGACGACCTGGGCCGCGGGGGAGCAAGTGATCGACAATCATGGGGTGCTGCTGCCGTCGGGCCTGCCGTCGGGAGACTATACGCTGCGGTTGGGGTTATATGACGCGCTCGATCCCGGCGCGCGGCTGGCGGTCGATGGGGCGGACGGGCTGGAGTTGGGCCGGATCGTGATCCCTTGATTTTGTTTGCTCTCACCACAGGCTCGTTATAATTGCCTCAACGGGATAACGTGGCGGGTTCTTCCTCAGGAGGTTGGCCCAATGGTGGGGTTATCAGGTATTCGCGTGACCGTGGCGGGCGGCCGCCAGTGGATACTCCTCGCGCCGATGGCGCTCCTCCTTATCATGTTGCCTCTTCCTTCTGTGGTGGCGCTTCCGGCGGATGATTCTCCGCCGACTGTGGCGGCCGTGTCTCCCTTGCCGGATGCGACAGACGTGGCGCTGGCAGCGGCGACTGATGGCTTGCTGACGGCATCGTTCTCGGAGCCTGTGGTGTTGGCGACTGGAGCGATCGAGTTGGCCTGCGAGCGTAGCCAGGTTCATGCGGTGACGACGTCGGGTGGGCCGGTAACGTTTGCCTTTATGTCGAATCGGTCGTTCCTGCCGGGCGAAAGATGCGTTGTGACGATCCACGCCGAGCAGGTGTCGGACCTGGATGAGGATGACCCACCGGACCTGATGGGCATCCGGTATGAATGGAGCTTCATGACGACGGGCGCGCCGGTGATGATCAACGAACTGGATGCCGTCTCGGCCGATGATCTTGGAGAGTTCGTGGAGCTGTATGATGGTGGTCAAGGGAATGCAGACTTAAGCGGGCTGACGGTGGTGTTTTATCGGGGGGATGAGGCATCGGTCTATTTGGCGGTAAGCCTGAACAATCTGGAGACCGACGCGGATGGCTATTTCGTCCTGGGGGACAGCGGCGTGCCGGGGGCGGATTTACCACTGGCGAACGGGACGCTGCTCGACGGGCCGGATGCAATAGCGGTTTATGCCGCGCCGAGGAGCGCGTTTCCTAACGGCACGCCCGTTTCATTAGTGAATCTGCTTGACGCGGTCGTCTATGGGCCGGCGGATGAACGGCTGCTGGTGCTGTTAAATGCCGGACAAGACCCGCTGGATGAAGACGCTCGAGGAGCGGCAACAACCGATTCGAATCAGCGCTGCCCCAACGGGGGCGGCCAACCGCAAGAGACCGAAACCTTTATCCAGAACAACCCCTCGCCGGGAGAAGGCAATCACTGCCGGTTTGATGATCCCCCGCAAGTAGATGATGTCGTGCCGAAGCCGAGTGCGGTGGATGTGGCACTCGATACATCTCTGGCGGTTACATTCAGCGAGCCGGTAAGCCTGACCGGGCAACCATTCGAGATCGTCTGTACGGCGACCGGCATTCATGCGTATGATGTTGCCGGTGGGCCGGAAACGTTCGCCATCACCCTGCACGAGCCGCTGACATACGGCGAGACCTGCGTCAATACCGTTTGGGCCGATGAGGTGCGCGATCTGGATTCTGATGATCCGCCGGATACGCTTGCCGCCAAATACACATGGACGTTCCAGACGGTCAAGTGGGTCGCGGAGAATGTGGTGATCAACGAGATTGACGCCGACACGCTGGGAGTTGATGCGGCCGAGTTCATCGAATTATTCGATGGGGGCGTGGGCGGTACATCGCTCGATGGGCTTAATATCGTGTTTTTTAACGGCGCTGATGATCTCAGCTATCTGACGATCAACCTCAACGGCCGACAAACCAATCAGGCGGGCTATTTCGTGCTGGGCAACGAAAGCGTGAATGGGGTTGGGATCACGTTCCCGAACGGGGCATTACAGAATGGGCCTGATGCAGTGGCGCTGGTGACGGGAGCTGCAACCGATTGGCCTAACGGCACAGCGATCACCGGCGTAATTCCCCTTGACGCGCTGGTTTATGGGCGGCCGACCCAGGTTGCCGGCGGTTTGATGCCATTGTTGAACGCCGGACAACCACAAGTAGATGAGGCAGGGCGAGGAGATGTTGAAGCCCATTCGAACCAGCGCTGCCCCAACGGGGCGGGTGGGGCGCGCAACACAACCGGATACAAGCAAAACACACCAACGCCGGGAGCAACGAATGATTGTGCCACAGATACAGCGCCCAATGTGATCGATTTCTCCCCCGCGCGCGACGCACAAGGGGTAGCCTCGACGACGGCCATTGTTGTGGAATTTGATGAGCCGGTGAGCGTGACCGGCAAGTGGATGACCGTGAAATGCGTCACTTCGGGAACCCATACCTACACTACAACCGGCGGGCCGATTGAATTCGTGGTGACGCCAACCGAGCCGTTTGCCTATGATGAAACCTGTACGGTGACGGTGAACCCGGACCTTGTGACCGATCAGGACACTGATGATCCCCCGGACAAGTTGGCGAAGAAGGTCTCCTGGTCATTCGTAACGGGCGGCGAGCCGGCTGACTTTGTGCTGATCAACGAGATCGACGCGGATACGCCGGGGACTGATACCGCCGAATTCATCGAGTTGTATGATGGCGGCCGCGGGCTGACTGCCCTGGATGGCCTGCTCATCGTTCTCTACAACGGCAGCAACAATTTATTGTATCAGACAATCGACCTCGGCGGGTTCAGCACCGATGAACAGGGCTATTTCGTGCTGGGAGACACAGCCGTCACGCCCGATCTGGTGCTGGCTAACGGCTTTCTGCAAAACGGGCCGGACGCGGTCGCGCTGTTCATTGGAGGCGCTGACCAGTTCCCCAATAACTCGCCGATTACACTGCAAGGGCTGTTGGATGCCGGCGTCTACGGAGCTTCCGAAGCGGTCTCGCAGGACTTGTTGCGATTACTGGAAGCAGGACAGGAAGCGGCCGACGAGAACGGCCGTGGAGCGGCCGATACCCACTCCTTGCAGCGCTGCCCGGACGGCAGCGGTGGGCAACGAAGGATGGATAGCTACGCGCCCAATACCCCAACGCCCGGCGTTCCGAATCGATGTGAGATCGATCTGTTCCCAACGATCATCAGCACGATCCCCGCCGTGGGAGCGACCGGTGTTTCGGTTTATGCGTCCATCAATCTGACGTTTAGCGAAGCTGTGGATGTGGCTTCGGGCTCGATCCGGCTTGAGTGCGGGACACAGGGTGACCTCTCGGTTGCGATAAGTGGTGGGCCACTTTCGTACACGGTCAGTCCGGCCGCGCCAATGCCTCAGGAAGCGACCTGCCGGCTGACGGTCGTCGCCACGGGAGTGAGCGATCAGGACGACGATGATCCACCGGACAAGATGGCAGAGGATTATCAACTGGAATTTACAACCGGGCATGTGGGTGCCGATTTTGTGATCATCAACGAGATGGACGCGGACACGCCCGGTAGCGATAAGGCTGAGTTCATCGAGCTTTTCGACGGCGGGCGAGGCAACACCAGTTTGTCGGGCTTGCTGATCGTCCTGTATAACGGCGGTGATGATCGGTCATACAGGATGGTGAATCTGACCGGTCTCAAGACCGATAGCGACGGGTTTGCGGTGATTGGCAACAAGGACGTGGCGGGAGTTGGGATGGAGTTGCCGGTGGGGTTTCTGCAGAACGGCGCCGATGCAGTTGCTTTGTATGCAGGCGGGCCGGATTCATTTCCGAATGGAACGGCCGTGCATACCCAGGGATTGATTGATGCGCTTGTTTATGGGACGGACGATCCGGCTGACAAAGGCTTACTCATCCTGTTGGAAGCTGGGGAGCTACAAGTTGATGAAGCCGGGACCGGCGCGGCCGAACAGCATTCCGTTGGTCGCTGCCCGAACGGCGAAGGCGGTCCACGGCGCACAGCCACGTATCGGACGTCGCTGCCCACGCCCGGCATCGCCAATGATTGTGAGATTGTGGTGGAAGACGACCCGCCGGCGATAGTGGAAATCAGCCCTGCCGATGGGGAGAGCCATGTATCGCTGGATAGCGCCATCCGGTTGCGCTTTAGTGAAGCGGTTGAACTTGGTCCCGGTTGGTTCACCATTGATTGCCAGTCGAGCGGTCTGCATGCGGCGACTGTAGCGGGCGATGCGACTGAAGTAGTGCTCCAACCTCAGGAGCCGTTTTCATCGGGCGAATCTTGCACCGTGAAGATCGAGGCCGAGCTGGTCAGCGATATTGACACGAACGATCCCCCTGACTACATGTTCCAGGACTTTCAAAGCACTTTTCAGGCGGTCGTGGTCGCGCAAGGGTATGCGCTCATCAACGAGATCGACCCCGACACACCCGGCAATGATTCGGCCGAGTTCATCGAGCTTTATGACGGTGGCGATGGAGGTACACCCTTGAGCGGCCTGGTGATGGTATGGTGGAATGGCGAAGACGATACGATTTATCGTGTTATCGATTTGAACGGCCAGGCCACAAATAGCGAGGGATTCCTTGTGATCGGGAATGCGGCCGTCAACCCTGCCGTGATCTTTGGGAATGGCGCGCTGCAGAATGGGCCTGATGCTGTCGCACTCTATGCCGGGGACGCGGCCGATTTCGCAATCGGCATGCCCATGACGACAGTCGGGCTGGTGGATGCCGTCGTATACGGCTCCGGTGTCGCAGATGAAGGATTACTGGCATTGCTGGAAGCGGGGGAGTCGCAACTGGACGAGAACGATCGTGGCGATCGGGAGGCACATTCGTTGGCGCGATGCCCCGATGGCGCAGGCGGCCCACGCCGTACAGCCGGCTATGCGGCGGGCGAACCGACGCCCGGCCATCATAACGCCTGCATGCCGCCTGATGCGCCCCCGGCCGTTGCATCTGTTTCGCCGCAGCCCGACAGCGTGAATGTCCCACTAGGCGCGTCGCTGATCATCACCTTCACCGAGGAGATGGAGGCGGATGCCGGCTGGCTTGGGCTTTCGTGCGCCGGCAGCGAACTTGCCCTGGACGTGACCGGCGGGCCGCAAGTGTTCGTGGCGATTCCTCGTTCGCCGCTGCCGTCCGGGGCGCAATGCACGGCCACGATTCACGCGGTGGCCGTCCATGACGCCGACACCGACGACCCACCAGACATATTGCCGGAAGATTATAGCTGGCAATTTACTGCCCTTGCCGACACCCCGTTACCCCCAGTGGCCGGATTTGTATCCAATGGCCCGGTGTGGGTGGGGGAAACGGTTGTCTTCACGAACAAGAGCAGCGGGCCAGGCCCATTGACCTATTCGTGGGATTTTGGTGACGGCAGCCCTGTCTCAGACGAACTCCATCCGACCCATTATTACCGCCGAATGGGCACCTGGACGGTGAGGTTGACCGTCACCGGGCCGACCGGGACGGATATCGCCGGCGAAACGGTCGACGTTCGGCCGCGGCGGTTATTTTTAAGCGTGATCACACGGCAGGCCCTTGTGGGCATTGCCGGTAAGCCAATTCGCCCTACAATTATCCCAATGAGCCTTCCCAAACACGCCATGCCGATCGATGCCGGATTCGACGTTGAATTCGCCGATGCGCTGGCTCGCTATGAGACCTATAACAAGCACCACTATCGGCCGAATACCTACCTGCACAAATGGTGGGGACGCCGTTGCGGCAGCACCTTCCGCCTCATCCTGAAGGGGCTGGTGGAAGATGAAGCCGCGCGCCCCTATTACGCGCCCGGCGGGTTGGCGGGCAAGGTCATCCTCGACCCGATGATGGGTGGCGGCACGACGCTCCATGAGGCCATCCGCCTGGGCGCGTCGGTCATCGGCGTGGACGTCGATCCCATCCCAGTGGCGCAAGCACGGGCGGCGCTGACCCATCGGCCGGCGGGGTCACTGCGGGCGGCATTCGACACGCTCTACGATGAGCTGGCTGCTGCTGCCGGGGACCTGTTCCAGACCCATTGCCCAACGTGCGATGAGCGGGTGCCTCTATGGTACGCGCTCTATGGGTGGCGGCGGGTCTGTGGCTGCGGCGAGGTGTTGGCCGTCGATTCATTGACGCTGCGTCACGAACCGGACGGCACGACGCTGCGCTGGTGTCCCGCCTGCGGTCAATTGCGGAACGGTGACGGCCACGCCTGCGATTCGGGCGGCGTTCGCCTGGTTGAGAAAGGGGTCACTCGCTGCGCCGATTGCGGCGAGTCGTACCGCGACCCGGTCGATACACCCTACTATGCCCGCTATGCCATGCTGGCTGTTGCCGGCCATTGCCCTGCCCATGGCCTGTTCCATAAGTCGCCCGACTGGCGCGACCAGGAGGCATTGGCGCGGGCCGACGAGCGCCGGGCATCGTTGCCCCTGCCACGCGAACAATTCCGCGTTGTCCCCGGCGATAAATCGATCCAGCTAATCAATCGCGGCATTGACAGCTACCTCGATCTGTTTTCCAGCCGTCAGCTAATCGTGCTGTCGGAAGTCATCCGGCAATTGCCCGACGAGGACGCGATCATTCGCCTGAACCTGGCGCTGCTTGTGTCCACGTCGCTGGAGTTCAACTCAATGCTGTGCGGCTACAAGGGGGTGAACAAGCGGCGGGCGGGGGCCGTGCGTCATACCTTTGCCCACCACGGCTACGCATTTCCCCATACGGCGCTGGAGAACAATCCGCTCTATCCGCGCCGGGCCTCGGGCACATTGCAGAAACTCTTCGAGAGCCGCATCGCGCGCGGCCGTCGCTGGGCGGCCCGGCCGCTGGAGCGTTCGCTGAGCGAGCAGCCGTCGCGCTTCGTGGCGATTGAGGGGGAGATGGATTGCGGGCAGGAAGTGGCGGCCGCATCGGAACTGGCGGGCGGTTCCCATCGCTTTATGCTGATTCGAGGGTCATCGGTGGCTTTGCCCGTCGAATCGGGCAGCATCGACGCCGTCGTCACCGATCCGCCCTATTTCGACAGCATCCAGTATGGCGACCTGTCGGCTTTCTTTCGCGTGTGGCTGCGGCAATTCCTGCCGGGGGCGGCCGATTGGAGCTATGATCAATCGACGGCGGCAGTGAATTCCGAGCGCGACAACGAGAACGGTCAGTATGTCGATCTGATGACGGGGATATTCCGGGAGTGCCGCCGGGTGCTGCGGCCGGGGTCGGGACGACTGATCTTCACCTTCCATCATTGGCAGCCGCGGGCGTGGGCGGCGCTGACCCTGTCTCTCTACGGCGCGGGCTACTCGCTGGTGAATCGGTATGTCGTCCATGCCGAAAACCCCATCTCCGTCCACATCAGCAATATGCGCGCCCTGACCCACGACGCTATTCTGGTATTGGCCGCGAGCGGGCATGAGGGGCCGGCGTGGTCTGAAAGGCCGCCCTTGCCCGATCATCTGGACAGTTATCGTTTCACGGAATCGTGCGCCTCATTCCTGGGGTGGATGTTGGCCCAGCCAGGGTTGACCCCTTGCCTGATTGAAACGGAGTGGCAGGCGTACCTGGCGTCGGATACGTCCGCTTGAGCTAGTCGTATTCCAAATCCAGCAGCATCTGTTTGCCGCTCGTCGGAGATGGCCTGTCAACGCGGACGCAATAGACGACTCCCCCTGCGTTTTCCTGGCGCCGCAGGATGAACCCGGCTTTGGTCAGCGCGCCCAACCATTCTTTTTCCGTCGGCAGCGGGTAGGTGACGATGCCGGTCAGGGCGGGGTTGGCCAGCGAGCGCACCCGCTCGGCCACGAGCAGCCGCCCTTCAGGGATGAGGATGCGTCGCACTTCGGCCAGTAGTTGCTCCCGCTCTTCGGGGATCCAAAATTCAGAGAGGATCTGATTCATGAAGACCGCGCCCGTACTCCGGTCGGGCAGGGGCAGCAGTTGAATATTGCCGTCGATCCAGTTGAGCCGGGGATCGGGTGGTGGGCGGTGTGCCCGGCCACGAGCGCGCCGCAATGCGCCGCCGATATTGGATTGGGGGTTGTAGATGTCGATGACGGTTACCTGGCCGGTGGTCAGATGTTGGGCGATGGTGACGGCTGTAGCCTTGAGGCCCAAATCGATGCAGACGACACGATGATGGGCCTGGAGTTGTGCCAGGTCGATGAGGAACTCGGTCGCCGTGCCGCCCGGCGGATCATTAAGCCGATAAGCCACATAGACATAGGCCACCAGGAAGTAGGCGACAACGAGCATGATCGCCAGCGAGAACGGGATGAAGGAGTACCAGTCGAACGCCAGACTCAGGCCGATCAGCAAGACGCCGGCTACCAGCGCCAGATACAGCCCGACGAACGCCGGCCAATGGGTGCGGATGTAGCGTGTCGTCCGCCGGAATTTTGGCTTAGTGGACATGCGCCCGACCATCAATCATAATCATTGTATTCATCGGCCGCTATTGTACGGTTCCCGCGGCCGGGAGGCATCTATCACGCACAGAGGCCCGCCAAGTGAGCCGCCACGGCGCCTGTCGGGTTTGGAATGCTTGCACAATGACAATGATCGATAAACCAGACCCCTATAGTCGCTTTCTCGACCGTTATGAGGCGGGGCCGGTCCCCTGGGATGATCCACAGCCGCCACCGGAAATAATTGCGCTGGCGGCCGAACTGGAGCCGGGGCGGGCGCTCGATCTGGGCTGCGGCTATGGTCGAGTGTCGATCTATCTGGCCCAACGAGGTTGGTCGGCCGACGGAGTTGATTTCATCCCACGGGCGATCGAGGTTGCCCAAGAGCGAGCGGCCGCTGCCGGAGTTGCCGATTCGGCCCGATTCCACGTCGCTTCAGCGGCCGAATTGGGCTTCCTGACGCCGCCCTATGATCTGGCCGTCGATATCGGCTGCATGCACTCCTTCAACGAACTGATGCTGCGCGGCTACCGGTCGGGATTGATGCGGTTGCTCCGGCCGGGCGGGCTTTACGTGCTGTTCGCTCATCTGCGCGACGAAGACGAACCTGTGATCGATGACGGCCCGCGGGGCATACCGGAGCGCGTTATCAGGGAGTTGCTCGTCGATGGCTTTGAACTGGAGCGGGTTGAGCATGGCGTCACGCAGGTGGAAGGCCGCCCGCCGTGGAACTCGGGCTGGTTCTGGTATCGGCGTCGCTAAAGAGGTGTGCTCATCCCTTTTATATACGCCCCAATACATCATCGTATAGCGGCGCCATCGTGCCCCAATCATACCGTGCTGTGTGAGGAGCCAGCCGTCGGGCGACGTCCCGCGCCGCGGCCGAATCGTTCAGCGCCCAGCGCAAACGTCGCATTAGGTCCGGCCGACCATGATAAAGGCAATCGGCATGGAACGCTTCCGGTAGCAGCTCCGGGTAGCTAAGCCGTGCCGGCAGCAACGGGAAAGTGTGGCAGTAAATTGCTTCCAGGATGGAGATGCCGAAGTATTCATGGCCGGCCGTTGAGACGGTGACGGCCGCTTCCCATAGCAGATGCCGGTAGAGATCGTCGTCGGCGTAGCCGTTGTGGATCACGCGCTCGCCCAATTCGGCCACGCCCGATTCCCAACGCTCGCCGGGCTTGCCGAACCGCTCTCCGCAAAGCGCCACGCGAAAGGGGATGCCCTCGGCCGCCAGCGCCACCAGGACGTTGATGAACCCTTCTGGATTCTTGTCGTATTCCAGCCGCTGATTCCACAATACGAGAGGCGGATCGGACAGAGGCGCGTCACCCGACTGCAAATCGAGACGGCGTAAATCAACGCCCACGTGCAGCACGTCGCTTTTTTGCCGCAAGGAGGCGATCGATTCCATCTCGTTGTATTCGGGATAATGGCGCAGAAAAGGGAGCAGGGCAGTGAAGAAGGTGTCCAGATGATATCGGGAGTTGAAGAAAACCCGGTCGGCGGCCAGCATCGAGATGAAGTTGACGAAAGCGTAATGCCGATCGCGCTCGCCCAGTTGCCGGCGCATGGGGCCGATCGTCGGGTCAGTTGGCAACGGATAGGTCAGCTGGTTCTCGTGCATGTAGAGCGCAACGGGGATTGCGGCCGTTTGGCGGCGAGTCAGAGCCAGGAATGTCGTCAGGTCATGCAGATCCGTAGAGAGGATCAGATCGGGCGCGGGGCTGTTCTGTGCCAACCAGTGGCGAGCCAGGGTGACGGCCCCGCCATGCATGCGCCACTTCCAAAAATGGGCCGGCAGGGTCAGCAGATCGACCTCGTGCCGGCTGGCCGACCGATATCCTTCGGCCCAGGCGCGATGGCTGCCGCCGTGATAGGGTGAAAGCAGGAGAATCCGCATAGATGCCAAAATATGTGCCCGAATTTGGCCGAACTAAAGGAAGATATTCCTCGTTACAATTCGACCATCCGTCTACAATTGACTATACTTGTAAAAGTTGGTCATTCGGGACAAACGCTTTGTCTGAGAACGAACCAGAACTTTACTGGGATTCCACTTACGCCATCGTTGTCTCCCTGATGGAGCATTACCCGGAACGCGGGCCTATTGACGTAGGCCTGGCTGAACTGGTAGAGATGGTCGAATCCCTGCCCGGTTATCAGGACGATACCGCCCTGGTGAACGAACAGTTATTGTTGGATATTTTAACCGTTTGGTATGAGGAGGCTACATAGCTATGACCGTAGCGAATACGGGGACCGCCGGCGGGGACGTTGCTGTCCCTGATGAACTGGCAAACAATGTCTTCATTACCAACATCGCCAAGCTTCTGGACCCGGTCTACAACTGGTCACGACGTAACTCGATTTGGCCGGTTACCTTTGGCCTGGCCTGTTGCGCCATTGAGATGATCTGCACGGCATCGAGCCGTTATGACCTGGCGCGTTTTGGCATGGAGGTATTCAGGGCCACACCACGTCAGGCCGACTTGATGATCATCTCCGGGACGGTCACCAAGAAAATGGTCCCGACCATCGTGCGCCTTTATAACCAGATGCCCGAGCCGCGCTACCTGCTGAGCATGGGCGCTTGCGCATCCGGTGGCGGCCCTTTCAAGGAAGGCTATAACGTCGTTGACGGCATCGACAAGTTCTTGCCGGTCGATGTGTATGTGCCCGGCTGCCCGCCAACTCCCCAGGCCCTGATCAACGGCCTGATCGCCCTGCAGGAAAAAATCGACCAGCAGTCGATCGCGACATCTCCCTGGTATAACAAGAAGGATCAGACTGCCGGCCTCTATCCGGTGCCGGTGCTGGGGCCTGATCTTGTGGACCTGCGGCAACTCAATATCATCCGCCAGGAAGCGGCCAAATATGAGGCGGAGCAAGCGGCCGCCGAGGTACCCTCGGCTGAGGCCGAACCGGCTGCCTGAGCGGGCACAGTTGATTGATATTCATCGGAGAAGTGATGAGCGATACAACTCTCGAATCGACCGCGGAAGCCCCGGAAACCGGCGTACCTCTGACGCCTGCCCAGGAGGCGATCGCAAAACTTAAAGATTTACACCCCAATATCGTCAGTGACGACGCTCGCGAGGGATATGAAGGCCTGGTTGTCTATGCCGACTCTATCACCGAAGTGGCCAAGTCGTTGCGGGATGATCTGGGTTTCAACTATCTCTCCAGCGTTACCGGCGTTGACCTCATTGAAGATGGAAAAATGGAGGTGGTCTATCATCTCTATAGCATCAGCCGTGGCGGCGGCCCTGTTGTCCTGCGGGCCCAGGTCGACCGCGATGCGCCGTCTCTGCCGTCACTGGTGCCTGTTTTCCCCGGCGCGGAGTTTCAGGAGCGCGAGGCCTACGATATGTATGGCTTCCAGTTCCAGGGGCATCCCGATCTGCGCCGCATCCTGACCTGGGACGGCTTTAATGGCCATCCGCTGCGCAAGGACTGGAAAGAAGCCTTCTTTGAGGAAGAATACAAGCCGTTCGGCAGTCGCTGGCCCGATGGTGGCGGCGTCGCCCGTGCTGAAGAGCACAACCCTTACGGCAAAAATGTCCAGTATCCACCGGGGTGGCTCCCCACCGGTGATGAGTACGACGTAGAGACAGACGTCTATCTGGGTCTGTCCTATTCGCGCGACACGACTCCCGGACTGAAGACCGACCGAGTGACCGTCAACCTCGGCCCACAGCACCCCTCGACCCATGGCGTGTTCCGCATGGTCGTCACATTGGACGGCGAGACGATCGTCGATCTGAAGCCGGTGATGGGTTATCTCCACCGCAATCATGAGCAGATTGGTGAGCGCAATACGTTCAACATGAACATGCCCTACACCGATCGGCTGGATTACCTGTCGTCGATGTCCAACAACCTCGGTTACGCGATCACCATCGAGAAGCTGTTCGATATAACCGTGCCGGAACGGGCGGAATGGATTCGCATCCTCATGGTAGAGTTGACGCGTATCTGCAACCACCTGTGGGCGCTTGGCTTCCTGCTCAATGACCTTGGGGCATTGCAGACCCCGATGCTTTACTTCTATCTGGAGCGCGAGCTGATCCTCGACTTCTTCGAGTCTGCAGCCGGAGCACGCCTGCTGTGCAATTACATGCGCTTCGGTGGCCTGGCCTATGACCTGCCCGACGATGTGCGTGGCGTGGAGACGATGAAGTTCCTCGAGGAACTGATCTACAACCGCTTGCCAAAGGTGCTCGATCAGGGCGATGACTTAATGACCGGCAACGAGATCGTTCGTGCCCGTGCCATTGGTGTCGGCATCCTCACGCCTGAGGACGCCATCGCCATGAGCGCGGCCGGCCCGCTGCTGCGCGCCAGCGGCGTGCCTTATGATGTTCGTCGCGCGGAGCCTTATTCCTATTATGAGCATCTCGATTTTGATGTGGCCGTTCGCTATAACGGCGACATCTATGATCGGTATCTCATTCGTATGGACGAGATGCGCCAGAGCTTGCGCATTCTGGAGCAGGTGCTGCCGCATTTGAGACAGACAGCCGGTGCGCCTATCATCAACGGGAAGCCGGAGTACGCCTTCCGCGCGCCTCGCGCGGGGGCATCTTACGGCCGTGTCGAGAACCCGAAGGGCGAGCTGGGCTTTTACGTCACCGCCAAACGACGCGCCGGCAACCCGGATCGCTATCACGTCCGGGCTCCATCCTTCATCAACCTGACGGCCTTAGGCCCAATGGCTCGCGGCCACAAGGTCGCCGACGTTGTCGCCATCCTCGGCAGCATTGATATCGTTCTTGGCGAGGTCGATCGTTAGATAGTTCATGTTTGTCTAACGAAACGGGAGAATTCATGTACGGATTAGGTATTGTCAAAGGGATGGGGGTTGTCCTCCGTCATTTTGTTCAAAGCTATGTGGATGACTTAAAGTGGGCCGGCAAGGGCGGCCGCTACTATAACGAAGAAGCCTTTGCGGTTCGCCAAGGGCCGATGGGCGAGGGCGTTAAAACAGTCTTCTACCCTGAGGAAAAGCTGTCGACACCCGAACGTTTCCGCTTTGTGCCGTTTCTGGTGACCGATGATCCGCCTCCGGGCCAGCGCTGGGGCCATGACTGGTGCACGTCATGCGGCATTTGCGCCAAGGCCTGCCCGCCACAGTGCATTTGGATCGAGCGCGGCAAGCAACCCAATGGGCGGCCGAAGCCGGAGCCGGAGAAGTTCTTCATCGATATCGATATCTGCATGAACTGTGGCTATTGCGCCGAGTTTTGTCCCTTCGACGCGATCAAGATGGATCACGACTACGAGTTGGCCAGCTACGATCGTCGCACGGCGCATATCCATGACAAGGAACGTCTGAGCAAGCCGCTCAGCTACTGGCGCGAAATTGCCCCGAAGAAGGCGGAAGCGGAAGAGCTTGCGCGCCAGATGGCCGAAGCGGCCAAGACCAAGAAGAAGGATAAGGACGGCGAGACGCGGGACGCGCGACTGGCTGAGGCAGTCAGCCGCCAGCTATATTATCAGGGTGCGCGATACTAAGACCGAGCCAGGCGATGAAGGACAAGTTGGAGGCGTGCCCTCCTATCGTGGATTCTTGCGCCTGCCCGGCCTTCTATAGCAACCTGAGCGACCTGTGCGGTTCGCCATCGAAAAAATAGCGCCGCTGAAATCGCTCCCCCCGGAGCGATTTCACTTTCAGGCGATTTGGAGAGTTGAGCCATGTTTGGAAACAAAAAAGATAATCCGGGCGTGACCCAGGAAACGGTGATGAAGGCTTTATCGACCGTGATTGAGCCTGATTTGCATCGCGATCTCGTCTCCCTCAATATGATCCGCAATTTGCAGATCGACGGAAACGATGTGACCTTCACTATTATGCTGACGACTCCCGCTTGCCCTTTGCGCGGCAAGATGGAAGGCGATTCCCGCGCCGCCCTGGCCCGCGTGCCGGGCATCGGTCAGGTGACGATCAATTGGGATTCCAATGTGCCGGCCGATCGCCGTATCGGCGAACAGGTTGGCCAGAATTTTCGTAACACCATCGCCGTGTCCAGCGGCAAGGGTGGCGTGGGCAAGACGACGGTTGCCGTCAATCTGGCCATCTCGCTGGCGATGGAAGGGGCGCGAGTGGGCCTGCTGGATGCCGACATCCTCGGTCCAAATGTGCCGATGATGATGGGCCGCGAACAGATGCCCACGCCGGTCAATCGCAAGATGATCCCGGCCGAGAATTATGGGGTGAAGTTCATCTCGATGGCCTTTCTGGTGAAGCCCGATCAACCGCTCATCTGGCGCGGCCCCATGCTCCACAGTGCCATCCGTCAGCTTCTGACGGACGTCAATTGGGGTGAGTTGGACTACCTCATCGTCGATCTTCCGCCGGGAACGGGTGATGCCCAGCTCACGCTGGCTCAGGTGTTGCCTCTATCCGGGGCGCTGGTCATCACTCAGCCGATGCAGGTGGCGGCATCCGACGCCGTGCGTGGCTTGAAGACGTTCGAGAAGCTCGAGGTGCCGATCATCGGCGTCATCGAGAATATGAGTGGCGACTTCTTCGGTACCGGCGCGGGTGAACAGCTGGCCAAGGAATACCAGACTACCTATCTGGGATCAATCCCGCTGGAAGCTGAAGTGCGCAAGGGTGGTGATAGTGGCCGCCCGATTGTAGTTGCCCATCCCGATTCCGAGGCGGCCAAGGCCATTCGCCGAATCGCGCGCGATGTCGCCGCTCGGGTCAGCGTGCTTACTTTGCAGGTGCAGGCCGATAATATCATTCCGATTTCGATGATCGGCTGATACGATTTTTGGCTTGCTGGGGGGCGAGTGGTCGCGCCGCGGCCGCTCGCCTTTTGTTTTGACGGGTTGCTCAGGTTGCTCTGTTTCCGGTATAACTTGGAACTGGATATCCTGACTTAACATGAGGAACAGGTCTATGACCACTGTGATGGCTCCCGGCGAAACCTCGGACTTTATCGGGGTTCGCTTTCAAAAGCTGGGAAAGCTGTACCACTTCAAGGTCGGCTCCCATAAAGATGTAGTTGTCGGCGATCATGTGATCGTCGAGACCAAACGCGGCAAACAACTGGGGCAGGTGATCGCCTTCATTGATCCGGAAGAGATCCACCGGCAGAAAGGCCTGCGCGCTGTTCAGCGCAAAGCCACGCCGCGTGATTTGGTCATGAAGCAGGTGTGGGAATCCAAGGAACTGGATGCGCTTATCGCCTGCCGAGAAGAGGCGTCCAAAGCCGACATCAAGGACGCCAAATTCGTCAAGGCGGAATATAGTTTCGACGGCTCCTGGTTGACGATTGCCTACACGACCGAGAACAAGAAACTTGACGTTCGGCAGGTGCAGAGCGCATTGGGGCGCATCTATCGCACGCGAGTTGAGATGCAGCTGGTAGGGCCGCGCGACGTGGCCAAGATGATGGGCGGCTACGGCGCGTGCGGCATCCCGCGCTGCTGCTCCACGTTCCTGACCGACTTCAGCCCCATCTCCATTCGCATGGCCAAGGAGCAGGGCATCTCGCTCAGCCCGCAGGAAATCACGGGTATGTGCGGCCGCCTGCGCTGCTGCCTGGTCTATGAATATGAGCAGTATGTCGAGGCCAAGAAGCATTTGCCCAAGGTCGGCAAGACTATCGGCACGCCCTATGGGGAAGGCCGGGTCTACGATGTGCGGCCGTTGCGGGATTCGGTGATGGTAGACGTCGGCGAGGAGTCCCACGAAGTTTTCCGCCACGAAATAGAGCCGATTGAAGAGTTGGAAGCCCTCAAGAAAAAGGCCGAAGCCGGTTGCTCGAAGCATGAAAACGGTGGCTGCGACTGTGGGGCGAAGCGGCCGAAGAGCCAGGATGATCCCGGCGAAGGGGAATAGCGTGAAGACGAGAGCCGACGCGTGGGATACGGTGTGCCGGTATGTGCAGGAGCGTGGTCTGCGCCGGCATATGTTGGCCGTAAGTATAGCGATGGCGGATTATGCCCGCCGGTTGAACGAAGACGCGGCTTACTGGGAGACAGTGGGCTTGCTCCACGACTTTGACTGGGAGATCCACCCCAATCTCAACGAGCATCCCGGCAAGGGGGCGGATATCCTTCGCGCGGAAGGGTGGGATGAAGAGACGATTCGCGTCATCCTTTCTCATTATACCGAAGGCACCGGCGTTGAACGGGAAAAGCCGATCGATTTTGCGCTCCTGGCGTGCGACGAAATTACCGGGCTGATTATCGCCACAACCCTGGTGAAGGCATCGCGCAATATCGCCGACGTGACCACAGATACGTTGCGCAAAAAGTGGAAGGATCGCCGCTTCGCTGCCGGAGTCGATCGGGATGCTGTCGCTGCTGAAACGGCCGATTTTAGCCGTGTCTCCTTTGACGGCACCCTCGAATTGTGGGACCACATCGGTAATGTCCTCGGGGCGATGCAAGCAGCGGCGGCCGAACTTGAGCTGGACGGCCGCCTGGCAGTTCAATAGCGCTCCATAGAAGTTTGCCCTATGGCAAAACAGGAAGACCTCTCTGTTCGTGAAGCCCTGAATCTAATACTGGGCACCATCGATATTCTATCGTCTGAAGAATTAAACTTGTTCGATGGCCTCGGTCGAGTGCTGGCCCAATCGGTGACCGCACATGATAGCCTGCCGCCGTTCGCCAACTCGTCGATGGATGGCTACGCCGTGCGTGCCGAGGACGTCGGCGGGGCACGAGAAGATCGCCCGATCCGCCTGAAAGTCATCGGCGATATCGCCGCCGGTGCGGGTATTTTACCTGAAGTGATCGCGGGGACAGCCGCGCGCATCATGACCGGTGCGCCATTGCCGCCCGGGGCTGATGCAGTCGTGCCTGTCGAAGATACCGACGAGCCATGGCGCGGCAAAGAACGGCCTTTGCCGGAATTTGTGGCAATTCATCGGGCAGTAGGCCCTGGCGACTTCACGCGTCACCCCGGTGAGGACATTCGCGCAGGTGATATTGTGTTAGAGAAGGGGTGTGTATTGCGGCCGCAGGAGATCGGTATTCTGGCTGCTTTAGGTGTGGGTCGAATTAACGTCATTCGTCGGCCGCGGGTTGGGGTTTTGGCCACTGGCGATGAATTGGTCGATGTTGCTTCTCCGCTAACGCCGGGGAAGATCCGCAACAGCAACGGCTACGCGCAGACGGCACAGGTGGCTGCCCTGGGCGGGGTGCCGGTGATGCTGGGTGTCGCTGGAGACACCGAGGCGGCCGTCCGCGAGCGGCTGGATGCCGGCGTCGCTGCCGGGGTCGATCTGCTTATTAGCTCGGCGGGCGTGTCGGTCGGCGCTTATGATGTCGTGAAAGCGGTTCTCGATGAAGTGGGTGATGTCGCGTTCTGGCGGGTCCGTATGCGGCCGGGCAAGCCATTGGCCTTCGGCTCATATCGGGGCACCCCCTTTTTGGGTGTTCCGGGCAATCCGGTGTCGGCCATGGTCTCGTTTGAGATGTTCGCCCGCCCGGCGATCCTGAAGATGGCCGGCCATGACAAGCTGGAACGGCCGCGGGTCGAAGTGACTATTTTGGAAGATATCGACTCGGATGGGCGAGAGAGCTACATCCGGGCGGTCGTCACCCGCGACGAGCGCGGCTACCTCGCGCGCACGACCGGCGGGCAAGGTTCCCATATGATGACTTCGTTGGTGAAGGCGAATGCCTTGTTGGTGGTGCCGGAGGGGGTAAAGGCGATTCAGGCTGGGACGAAGTTGAAGGCGTTGATGATCGACTGGTCGGGAGGCATTTTCTAGCCTCCCGATAGTTCGATCCGCTTGTCGTGGGCGACTCTAATTGTCGCTTTGCATTGTCAGGGTGCGCTTGAGAAGATCGTCCTGCACACGGCGTTGATCTTCGCGCACTGCCTTCTTGCCCTTGCGCCCGCCACGCTGCTCGGTCTTGACGGCCGAGATGGCATCGTTGCCCAGCGCACGACGCATGGCGATTTCCATGGCCGTAGGCACTTCCTCGGTCTCATCCTCGATGATTTCGTAAACTTCAGGCTCGAAGCGCTCGCGGCTCTGGCGACGTTTGCCACCACCGCTGTTCTGTCGCGGTTGCGAGGGCTGCATGGGTGCCATCTCCGGTTTTTCGACAAGTGCCTTCATGCTCAGGTCGATGCGGCGCTTGCGGCGATTGAAGCCGAGCACCTTGACCTGCACTTCGTCGCCCACGTTGACCACTTCGCTGGGGCTTTTCACATAATTGTGGCTCAGCTCGCTGATGTGGACGAGGCCTTCGCGCTCGGCGCCGATACTGACGAATGCGCCAAAGGTCTCCAGACGGGTGACTTTGCCCTCATAGACCTGGTCGGTCTTCAGCTCGGTCCAGTCGACGGCCAGCGGGGGAACCATGGTCAGCATAACCTGCTGGCGCTCCGGGTCGACCTTTTCGACCCAGACAGTGACTTCGTCGCCCTCGTTCAGAACGTCGGAAACGCGATTCACTTGGTCGCCGCCCAGTTTGGATATATGAATCAAGCCGGTGGCGTCGATACCCAGGTCGATAAACGCACCATATAGCTCCAGCCGCTTGACCGTGCCCTTGAGCTGCATCTTGGGCGAAAGGTCCGCGATGCTGGTCGGCGCGGCCTCGGTAATTATTTCGGGGGTCATCTCAATAGTTTCTGCACTCATGACAGAACTCTCCTGCATAGGCTTTGAATATAGCGCCGACTGAACCGGACGCTTGGTTAGCTTTGTGCGTTGTTCGACGGGGGGTAGAACATTGCTAGGTGTTAACTCGATAGGGTAGGATTATAACAATCGAGCCTTTTGTGTCAACCATTTTATGACGATTCCAGCGGCTAACCTCATTCAAATAATCCTACCCTCGTTCGCTTACAGTCGATCTGTCGTCAATCGGGAAACTAGAACTCAACCTCTTCGGAATCACCCCCATCAGCTGCGACGGCTTCGACTGCAATGGCCGTGATGTGGGATTCGTTGCGAATACGTCGTTCAAGCTCAAGCAGGACGGTGGGGTTCTCGGCCAGAAAGACCTTGGCATTCTCGCGGCCCTGGCCCAAAAGCATGTCATTATAGCGGAAGTATGCGCCACGTTTGTCGACGATATTGTAATTGGTGGCCAGGTCGAGAACATCGCCGGTCTTGGAGATACCTTCGTTATACATGATATCGAACTCGCACTCGGTGAAGGGTGGGGCGACCTTGTTCTTCTTGACCTTGACCCGGGTGCGGTTGCCGATAACGTCGTTGCCGGCCTTGATGGCCTGGATGCGACGGATGTCGAGGCGAACCGAAGCGTAGAACTTCAAGGCATTACCGCCGGGGGTCGTCTCGGGGTTACCGAACATGACGCCGATCTTTTCGCGCAGCTGATTGGTGAAGATAACGACGGTGTTGGTCTGCTTGATGGCGCCGGAGAGCTTGCGCAGGGCCTGGGACATGAGGCGCGCCTGGAGGCCGACATGGGTATCGCCCATCTCGCCTTCGATCTCGGCCCGGGGGACGAGGGCGGCGACGGAGTCGATGACGACGACATCCATGGCGCCGGAGCGGATGAGAGCGTCGGCGATCTCCAGAGCCTGTTCGCCGGTGTCGGGCTGGGAGACGTAGAGATTATCGACGTCGACGCCGCACTTGGCGGCATAGGAAGGGTCGAGGGCGTGCTCCATGTCGATGAAGGCGCAGATGCCGCCGAGCTTCTGGGCTTCGGCGACGATGTGCTGGCAGAGGGTAGTCTTGCCGGAGGACTCGGGGCCGTAAATTTCGATGATGCGGCCGCGAGGCACGCCGCCCACGCCCAGGGCGATGTCGAGAGAAATTGAGCCGGTGGGCACGACCTGAATGTGCAGATTGTGGCCTTCGCCGAGGCGCATAATGGTGCCTTCGCCGAACCGCTTGGTGAGGGAATCAATGGTCTTATCGAGGGTGGCCTGACGGCCGTCCTGGGTATTGCTGCCATTAGAGCGAGACATTGAGGTAACTCCTGTTTTGATAGAAAGCCGGATCCACGCTGTTTGAATTGACTAAGCGCATAACAATGACAGTAGAATAGCACGGATGTTCGTATCTGTCAATATCTAGTTTATGAATATGAACGATTGTTCAATATTAGAAAGAAGGCTATGTGGAAATGGTTTTTGAGCGGGCGATTTGCAGGAGCGAGCGCAGTTCGCGACCACCCAATAGCCAGGTTACGACCAGATAGACCGAGCCGCCAATAATTAGCCCGGCAAACAGGAAGGGAAGGGTGCCGCTGACGACCCGGCCGATTAGCCAAATTGCCAGGCTCATGGCGGCTGCGCCAATAGTAGCCCGAAGGAAGGATTGGGCCAGCGGCCGGCCACCGAGGCCGTTGAGGTCGCGCCGGTTCAATTCGAAGAGGACGATGGCCAGAAGAGTAAACCCGACGGCCGAAGCCAATGCCAGCCCTACCACACCCATCTGACGAACTAACAGGAATGAAATCGCCCCTGTCACGACGAACCAGCCGATGTAGGCCAGCATAGGCGTAAATGTGTTATGGCGCGCGTAGAATAGCCGGGCCACGATCTCAAGTGTGGATTCGCTGACGATGCGGATACTCAATATGGCCAGCACCGCGTAGACCATTCGGGTCGCTTGTTCATCGAATGCACCCCCCTGGAACAGGGTTTCGATAATAGGACGGCCGAGAAGAACGGTCGCCGCCGCGGCTGGGATGGTCAGCGTCCAGATGATGGCCAGGGTGCTGCTCGCGGTGCGTTTCAGTCCCTCGATGTCGCGGGCATTATAAAGCTCCGCCAGAGTGGGGAACACAACCAGGGCGATGGCCGTGCCGAAAAGGGTCTGCGGGAACTGCATCAAGCCATAGCCATAGAAATAGCTGGAGGTAGAGCCGGGCGGTAACCCCGACGCCAGACGAATGATGATCAGGTCGGCAATCTGGATGACACCCAGCATCACAATCCGCGGCCCCATGAGGCGAACCAACTCAGCGATACCCCTCATCCGCAATGCAAATTGGGGCCGATAGTGAATTTTATATCGTGCCAGGGCCGGGACCTGGATTAGTACAAACAGGACGCCGCCGACAACCGTGCCCCAGGCCAACCCCATGATTCCTCCCTCGGGGACGAGGAAGAAGAGGCCGATGAAGTAGCCAACATCGAGGGCCAGAGTAGCGAGCGCGGGCAGGATGAAATGCTGGTGGGAATTGAGGATGCTGCTGAGCACGCCGCCGACGCCGAAGATCGTGGTCTGGATCAGGATCACGCGCATGATCTGGGCCGTCAGCGCTTGTTGGGCGGCGGGGAAGTCGGGAACCAGAACGTGCTGCGCCAGCCAGGGGGCGAAAATCGCGCCTATAGCCGATATGCTGCCGAGCAAAAAGATGACCAGGGTCAGGACTGTGTTGGCCAGGCGGGTGCTTTCGGCGCGGCTCTCCTGGGTCAGGTATTGGCTGTAGATAGGGATGAAGGCTGCGGCCAGGGAGCCGCCGGCGATGAGGACGAAGAAGACTTCGGGCAACTGGTTGGCGGCCGTAAAGGCGTCGAATTCCGGCGATGTGCCGAAGGCCTGGGCTACCAGCCGGGCGCGGAATAGCCCGACAACTTTCCCAAGCGCGAACAGGGCAATGACGATAACCGATGACCGGAACAGGTGGCGTGTGCGCTGCATAAGGGCGGGATTTTAGCCTATTCACCTGATTGGGCTACCATGATGAGAATGATTGATCAGACGAAGCGCTGCTTTCTGGTAAAATAACGATCCTGTATGCACCTATATTTTATTCGACACGCACAATCGACAAATAACGATCTGTATACCAGAACCAGGAGCAGTATTGGTCGCGAGGCTGATCCTCCTCTGACCGAATTAGGCCATCGACAGGCACAGGCTCTGGCCCAATTTCTTGCTCCCGGCGACCGGCCAAATGAAGCTCAGCTGGTTGGCGAATATGCGGCTCGCCATGGACGCCTCGGCGTTGCCTTGACCCATCTTTATTGCAGCCTGATGATTCGCGCCGTGCAGACGGGCAGCTACATCGCCGAGGTGACCGGCTTGCCGCTGGTCGGTTGGCCCGATGTCCACGAGGTGGGCGGTTTGCACAAGATCGACGAAGCGACCGGTGAGGACGTCGGCATCCCCGGCCCCGACCGTGCCTGGTTTGCGGCCGAGTACCCGCACTTTGTCCTGCCCGACACGCTGGGCATGACGGGCTGGTGGGATCGGCAGCGGGAAGCCGTCGTTGAGGCGATCCCCCGTGCGCAAACTGTTTGGTCGCAATTGCTGGAACGTCATGGCAACACCCATGATAGCGTGGCAATTGTCAGCCATGGTGGTTTCTTTCAGTCATTGATGACCGGTTTGTTATCTACCGACGACAGGTTGACGGCGCTCCATCTGGATGAGGCCGAAGTCTGGTTTGGCGTGAGTAACGCCTCGATCAGCCGCTTCGAGATCGAGAATGGTCAAATTGCCGTTCGCTATCTCAATCGGGTGGATTATCTGCCGGATGAACTGATTTCCGGCTGAAAGCCGGCGCGACGCACCGATCCTTTGACACCTATCGGAGCCGATGAGCGATCAGATAATTCTGAAGTGCGCGGTTCGATTGGCCAGATCGACGCTATCGAGAGAAAGGGCCACCACAGAATCCAGCGGCCGTGACGGTCGACGATAGATTTCTGTCTCCCACGCCAATTCGGGGATCAGCAGCACATCTCGCCCCGGCTTGTTCTCGACCACGATAGCTTCCCCCTGCCAGTCCGCATGCTGCAACAGATAGACGAGCGTCCAATGCTGATTGGAGAGCCGTTCAGTCGTGCGCACGGCGCCGGCGATTGAATCAGTCGCGCCGATCCGTTGGGTGACCTCGGCCGTGGAGAGAAGCTGCCCCCCTTTGAGATGGGCACGCAATTGCTGATGAGCCAATAGATCGAGATAGCGGCGCAATGGGCTGGTCACTTGCACGTAGACGTCAAGTCCCAAACCGGAGTGGCGCCCCGGCGCCGTCGATGGCCGGCTGCGCTGCATGAGGCGACGCTGTGCCCACATGGTGGAGGGAGGCGCTCCGGTCAGGTCTTTTGGCAGGGATTCATCTTCCAGCGGTGGCTCCTGGACCGTGTAACTCAGCGGTATCTCGTTAGCCACGCCAAACCGCCCTACCGCTTCTCCTGCCATCAGCATGGCCTCGCGCACCAACTCGCGGCTTTGCAGGGACGGGAGCGGCCTGATGGTAACCTCGCCATTGACGGCCGCCTTGATTTTCACCTCGGGGAGATCGATCTCGACCGCGCCGCCGGCAAGACGACGCGCTCGATTCCGTTCGGTGATCTTCATGAGTTCGCGCAAAGGGCTGGTATCCAATTGCTCTTCGGCCGCTTCGTAGGTCATTCGCGTGACGCGGATACGACTCGGCATGATTTCCAGGAGTTCGAAGTCACCATCGCTATCAGGCTTCAACGCAAAGGATAATGCCGGGGCTGTCTCCTGCAAACCCAAGGCCAGCATGTCTGTGAGCGCATCCGGCAGCATTCGGACGATGCCCTCCGGCAGGTAGAGATTGGCGGCCCGGAAGCGCGCTTCCACGTCGGGCGGGCTATCGGGGGAGACCAGCGCGGCGACGTCAGCCACGTGGACCCACAGTATCTCACCGTCGAGACTGATGGCATCATCGGGGTCGTTGCTGCCGATGTCGTCGATAGCGAGAGATAGCAGATGGGTCAGATCTCGCCGCGGCTCTTCGGGCAGTGCTCCCACCGGAAAGTCCGGTTGCTCTGTTGTCACGCCCTGACGGGTTGGGTAAGGGTTGTCGGACGGCCGCCAGCGACCGGTGGATAGGAGCAACTCATGAGCCGATTCCGGCGTTTGCGAACGGTCGAGGCGCCGCAGGGTGCGGCTGCTCTCCGTTCGTCCCAGAGCCAGGGCAATCACGTCGCCGATATATTTTTCGTCATCAGGGGAGATGCTGCCGTTCGCCGCGCGGGCGACGAAGGCGTCCCACTCGCGCTCTTCGGCCACCTTTGATTCGCGCGATGCCATGATTTCAGCCACTTTGGCCGGAGTATGGACGTGGATTTTCTCCGGTGTGCCCTCAAAATAAACGCCGTTGGCGACGAGCTGCCAGGCTGCCCAGGCCGAATGAGGTGTATATTCGCCGAAGGAAAGCTCGGCTAACTCGTCCAGCGAAGTCTCTGCCCCATCCAGCAGTTCCCAGGCAGTTTGGGGGTCGCCGTCGGGAACCTTGAGCCGGCTCGGATGAGGGCTGGGGCCGGGATGGAGCAGAGAGACGTCCTTCGGTCGGACATTTACGCGCTCTCCATCGGCCGATTCAATCGTGATTTTTTTGTCGGTGACTTGTTTGATGATGGCCGGTTGGCCTTTGTAGAGAACCAGGCTGTCTGTCCTGGCACCTGATTGATCGCTCACTGAGCTCACTTATTTGTTGCGGCCGGTGAAATCGTCCATCGAACTGTTGATACCGAAGAACTCGGCCAGCTTGTCGAACATGGGGACAGGCAGCAGGCGGCCGGGGTAGGTGATGAGAGCGAACGGCGGCATGATTAGACGGCGCTTGTCCTTCTCAATGGCGTTGATGATCTTGTTGACCGCGTCCTCCGGCTCCATGATCGGCAACAGCCAGGGAACGCGGGTCTTAACCCCGTCGAACATACCGGTGTTGATGTAGTAGGGGCAGACGATCGTCGTGCGGATGTTGCCGTGGCCCAGGCGCTTCAGTTCGACGCGCAAGGAGTCATCGAAGCCGACGGCGGCGAATTTGCTGGCGCTGTAGTCGGTCATCCTGGGCACGCCGATCAGGCCGCCTGCCGAAGCGATGGTCACGATGTGGCCGCTGTTCTTTTCCAGCATGGCCGGCAGAAATGCGCGCGTCGTCCAGAAGAGCGACAGCGTGTTCACGTCGAACGTCCGCTCGATAGCCTCATCCGATAGCTCCAGAAGCGGTTTTCCGGAAACGATCCCCGCATTATTGATGAGGATATCGACCGGGCCTTGCTCAGCCAGAACCTTTTGTGCGGTCTCCTTGATCTCATCCCGATTGCTCAAGTTGCATTGATAATAAGCCGCGGAGTTGTATCCCCAGCGGGCGAGTTGGTCGTGGAGTGACTGAAGGCCGGGCAAATTCAGATCCCACAGGATGACGTTGCCCCCTTTCGCGGCGATTTTCTGCGCCATGAGGCGGCCGATGCCGCTCGCGCTACCGGTGATCAATACATTTTTGCCATCAAAAGAGGTCATGCCAGCTCCACCCGAGAAAATTGGATTGATTAAGAGATTATAGACGGACGGGGAAGATCATCAAGGGACAAACATGCGCCGGATAATTATTGAAGCACCGGATGGCTGGGCGAATCGGTTGATACCAATGCAACTCGCCCAGCCGCCGATGCCTGCTTTTTCTATTCTACCGTTACGCTCTTGGCCAGATTTCGTGGCTGATCGACGTCTGCCCCACGGCGAACGGCGATGTAGTAGCTGAGTAGCTGCAGCGGAACTACATTGACGACCGGGGCCAGCAGCGGTGGCGCTTCCGGAACGTAGATCACATAGTCCGCTTCCTGATGTATCAGCTCGTCCCCTTCGGTCGCCAGCGCGATGACTACGCCGCCACGGGCTTTGGCTTGCTGGACCTGGCTGATCATCTTGTCATACAGCGCGTCTTTCGTGACGATGGCCAGGACGGGCATGGCCTCATCGATCAGGGCAATAGGCCCATGCTTCATTTCGCCCGCCGGGTAACCCTCGGCATGGATGTAGCTGATTTCCTTCAGCTTCAGAGCTCCTTCCAGAGCGATGGGGTAGTTGATGCCTCGGCCGAGAAAGAGAAAGTCCTGGGCTTTGTGGAAGTGATCGGCCAATGCCTGGTATTCGTCGTCCCTCTCAAGCACCTCGCCGATCAGGGAGGGCAGGTGGACGACGTCGCTGACCAGTTGCTGCAACCGGTCGGCGGAGAGAGTACCCCTCAGGTTGCCCAAGGCGCAAGCCAGAAGATAGAGATCGACAATGGAGGTGGTGAACGCCTTCGTGCTGGCCACGCATATTTCCGGGCCGGCCTGCATGGCGATGGAGCCGTCCGCCAGGCGCATGGACTGGCTGCCGATGGCGTTCACGATCGCCCAGAGCGTGGCCCCGTTGTCGCGAGCCTGCTGCGCCGCGGCCAGCGTGTCGGCCGTTTCGCCGCTCTGGGTAATCGAGAGTACCGCGGTATGCTCATCCACTATCGGATTGTAATAGCGGAACTCGGATGCGTATTCCACTTCGACCGGGAGGCGAGCCAAGGTTTCGATGAGGTATTTACCAACCAGACCGGCATAATAGCTGGTGCCACAGGCGATAATGAATAATTTGTCGATCTTGTTGACCAGTTCGGGCGTCAGGTTCATCTCCGGCAGGTTGACGATGCCTGCCTCAAAATCAATTCGGCCGCCAAGCGTGTCGATGAGCGCGCGGGGCTGGTCGAATATCTCTTTTTTCATGAAGTGTTTGAATTCACCCTTGACGGCGCTAACCGGGTCCCAGGCGATGGTCTGAATCTCCGGGGCGATGGGGCGGCCGTCGAGAGACATCACTTCGAACCCGTCGCGCGTGATGATGGCCATCTGGTGGCTGTCCAGAAAAATCATCCGTCGGGTGTATTCCAGAATAGCCGGGATATCGGACGCGATGAACATTTCATCGTCGCCGACCCCCAATGTGATGCCGCCGGCGTTACCGATGCGGGCGCACACCAGCCGATCGGGGGAATCGATGCTCATCATGACGACGGCGTTTGCGCCCCGTAAATGCTGGAGTGTGTGCCGGGCGGCCTCTTCGAGGGATAACCCTGCGGCCATGTAGCGTTCTGCGAGCTGGACGATGACTTCAGTGTCGGTATCCGACTGGAAGGTCACACCTTCCTCCGATAGCTCCTGCCGGAGTTCCTTGAAATTCTCGACGATGCCGTTATGAACCAGGACGACTCGCCCGTTCATGCTCAAATGAGGATGGGCGTTGCGCTGGGTCGGCGCACCGTGAGTCGCCCAACGCGTATGGCCGATGCTGATTTGACCTGACAGGGGAGAGTTGAGGAGTGTCGTCTCCAGATTGGACAGCTTGCCGACATCGCGACGAATGGCGATTTGCCCTGCATCATCCAGTGCCGCAATTCCGGCTGAGTCGTAGCCGCGGTATTCCAGGCGCTTCAGGCCATGGAGCACGACATGAGGAGCCTGGCGTGAACCAATATAACCAACAATACCACACATGGTTAACCTCCATACGTGGCACAATCATGGCCGCGGCTACTCCGGGTGAAAGACTTCCCTCCAGGGGGAATCATTCGGCCGTCGGCCACAGAATGTGCCCTGCAGGCGTTCCCATTCGATTGTTGGCAATGGGGGACGCCCCTTCGGTTGATGTAATTATCCGGTCACGCGCCGGGAAGTCTGTCGGCCGGTTACCCGCCCGGTTTGCTGCTCGGCTTGGTTGAAGGGGCAAAATTCAGAATGTGACCAACTCTGGGAGGCATCCGCTGATCTCTCGATTTTCACCGGGAGACGTTAGCTTTCTCGATCTGGTAGAAATTTCATCGATGAAAGCATGCGTCTCGCCGGTTTAACCTCGCGTCGCCGCGAGGAACCTCCACCTCGTCACCCGCTCGACCTTTGTCGGTAACGTTCAAGTCGTGCGGGCCATGCGCTATTCAGCCCCGCGGACGGCCGCACCGGAGTGATTGGCCGCCCTGTATTCAATTGTTGAATTACAGGTTATCGATCCGAAAGGGGATTGTCAAGCAAGCGTTCGTGAAATTCACCTTTTCATGAGCGTTAGAGTGGTGTTAGATCGCGTGATGGCTTCTTGCGATCGCTTGTCCAGTAGACATATAATCTCCTGTAAGCTCGCACTCGGTTGCTTACACTCACGTAATCTCATCGGGGCGGCAAGATACAAGCAGCTGAGTAACCAATATGTTTAATTCGAATCTACTTTGGGCCATTGGCGGGTTCCTCGTCATCCTGACCCCCATCGTAATTCTCCATGAGTTCGGCCACTTCTGGGCCGCAAAGCTGAGCAAGATTCGCGTCGAAGAATTCGGCTTCGGCCTGCCTCCTCGCGCGGTCAAGCTATTTGAGCGTGGCGGGACGATCTACTCGTTAAACTGGATCCCCGTGGGCGGCTTTGTGCGGCCGGCGGGCGAGGATGATCCCAACGTGCCGGGTGGGCTGGCTTCCGCCTCCAAGCGAGCGCGGCTATTTGTTCTGGCTGCCGGCTCAGGCATGAACTTCGTCACAGCCATCCTGTTTTTCTGGCTGGCGCTCGTGTTGGGTGCGCCGACGGTTCAGGTTGGCGCGATCAGTCCCGGATCGCCGGCTGAAGTCGGTGGCCTCCAAACCGGCGATGTAATTCTGAAGGCCGGAGGCACAGTTGTCGTCAATAGCAGCACCCTGAGTAATGCGATTTCAGGGCAGGCGGGTACGGCGACTGATTTTGAAATCATTCGCAATGGCGAGAGGCAAACGCTTTCGGTCACGCCACGGCGGCCGGGAGAGTATGACCCTGCCACTGAAGATTCACTCGGTGTCGGAATCCCCATTCAGATCAGTGGAATCAGCCCCGGTTCGCCCGCGGAAAGCGGCGGGCTTCAGGTCGGCGATATCATCATTGAAGTCGACGGCAATATCGTCATGAACAGCGGCATGCTGATCGATATCATTTCGGCGAGTGGGGGCAAGGCGATCGATCTGGTAGTCATGCGCGGCGGCGAGGAACAACAGATCACCGTTACCCCTCGGCGAGAGGGTGAGTTTGATCCAAACACGGAAGGCTCAGTAGGAATTGGGCTAAGCCCCGTGCAAGGACCGTCCATTCGTCGCGGACCCATCGAGGCAGTCTCAGGCTCCTTCAATTTCATGTGGGAATATATATCCCTCTACGCCAGGCTCCCATCCATGTTGATCAACGGAGAGATCACCGCGCGAGAGGCGCGCCCGGTCAGTATCGTCGGCATTAGCCAAATCGCCGGGGAAGCGGCCGAATCCTCAGCTGAAGGCCGGACTCTATACCCTGTCCTGACCATGGCCTCGTTCATCAGCATAGCGCTGGGTCTGACCAACTTGTTGCCCATTCCCGCCCTCGACGGTGGCCGAATTCTCTTCGTGCTCATCGAAGCCATTCGCGGCCGCCGGGTCGATCCCGAACGTGAGGGAATGGTCCACGTGATCGGCATGCTGGTTCTACTGGCGCTCATGGCTGTTTTAATCATTCAAGACCTTATTAACCCAATACTCCCGTTCTAATAAAACAAAATGACATCTCAACAGGAAATGCCTTTTGCCTCGGTGCTCGAGGCCTTGTTTTCGGCAGAAGATCTGCCAATCTCTTTACTATACCGTCTGTCCGATCTGTCGGATGCGGATTTCGAGCGGTTCAAGCGAGGTTGGAGCGCCGTCGATGAGGATCGGCGTGTGGCCATCGCGCGGCATATGTCCGAAATCGTCGAGGAAAGCTATTTGCTCGACTTTAGCCCGGTCTTTGCCTATATGTTTAGCGATGAATCGGCCGCGGTTCGCGTTGCTGCTTTGGATGGCCTGTGGGACTCCGAGGAGCAATCGCTCATCCCGATGATTCTCGATTTGCTGGCGACTGACAAGGACCACAGCGTCCGCGCGGCTGCGGCTCGGGCATTGGCCCATTACATCCTGCTGGCCGAATGGGGGCAAATCAGTAATTCCTATACCGACAAGATCGTGGATGGCCTGTTGGCGGCTTATGATGACCCTCGCAGCCCGTTGGATGTGAAGCGGGCAACGCTGGAGGCGGTGTCTGCCTCGGCTCATCCGCGTGTGCCGGTGATGATCACCGACGCTTATGAAGAAGGCTCTAATGACCTTCAATTGAGCGCTATCTTCGCCATGGGTGTTTCGGCCGATGAGCGCTGGTTGCCCATGCTTGAACAGGAATTGCACAGCCCATCACCCGATTTTCGCGCCGAGGCGGCTCGCGCTTGCGGCATCATTGGCGGCCATTCCAGCATCGAGGCGTTGGAGCAGCTCATTAACGATGAGGATCAGGAGGTTGGTATGGCTGCCATCCTGGCTTTGGGTCAGATTGGGGGGGACAGGGTATTCGCGCTGTTGTCCCATCTGGCGGAAGATCCCAATTATGAAGATTACTATGAGGTCATCGAGGATGCGCTCGATGAACTGGAGTGGATGGACAGCTCTTTCGACATGCTGGCATTCCCCGATGAAGAGAATCATGACGACGATGAGGATGACATCCTTGACCAGCTGCGTCTCAATTGAACGTCTTTCTCTATGTCCTCACCCAAAATATCCTGCCGATCATGTTGGTAGCCTCTTTCGGCTACCTGCTGCGTAAACGACTCAATCTCCATATCGGCACGCTATCCAGCGTTGTCTTTAATATCCTCAGTCCCTGCCTCGTGTTTGCCTCCCTGGCGAATTCCCGGCTGCCGGGGGACGAACTGATCGAGCTGGTCGGGTTTTCGGCGCTGAATATCCTGGTCATGGGTGGGCTGGCTCTGGTTTTGGCTCGTTTGCTCAAACTGGAACGGGTTGAACTGGCGACGTTTCTGATCGTCGTCATGTTTGTAAACGGGGGGAATTATGGACTCACGCTCTTGCAGCTTCGCTACGGAGATGACGGGTTGTCGCGGGGTGTGGTCTATTATGTGACCAGCACGGTTCTCGTTTACACGCTCGGCGTCGTGATCGCGTCGATGGGGCGGGTGAACTGGCGTGACACGCTTAAGCGGATGGCACGTTTGCCGGCCGTCTATGCGGCCGTTCTGGCGATCGTGGTCTACAGTTTTAGAATACCCATACCGGCTCCCCTGATGAGTGGCATCACCATCGCCGGAAATGGGGCGATACCTGTGATGTTGCTCGTGTTGGGGATGCAATTTGCCGAAATGCACACGAACGATGGCGGTCGATATGTATGGCCCGCGGTAGGCTTGCGGCTCATCGGCGGGCCGTTGGTGGGTCTGCTCATTGCGACCGTTTTGAACTTGCAAGGCCTTGGACGCAGCGCCATGATCATCGAGTCGGCCATGCCAACGGCCGTGATTAGCCTGATTTTGGCTTCCGAGTTTGGTTTGCCCACATCCAATGTGGCGCGTATAGTTGTGCTATCGACACTAGCCAGTCCACTCACGATTGCTGCAACGATCACGTTGTTGGGATTATGATCACGCCGGCGCTTCGCACTCTCTCCTTTTACGCATTCCTGTTTGCGGCACTTTTTTCGCCCTTGTGGATCAGCCCTGTTTTGGCCCAGGACGAACAGATCCGTATCCAGTCCAGAGCTGATTATATCTATGGCCAATCGATGAATTTTCATCTGTTGGCGGAAAACTTGGGCGAGATCGAAACTGCGACGCTGTTCATACGCCTGGGGACATCGCCCGATTCATTTGCCGTTGATATTCCGGTTGAGGTTGGGAAGCGAATTGAGCTCTCATATGAGCTGGACCTGACACAGACACGTTTGCCCCCCTTCGGGTCGATTACCTATTGGTGGGATCTGGATCGAGTCGGCGATTCCACGATTAGGGTTCCCGAGCAGATAATCAGTTATGTGGACGATCAGTTCAGCTGGCGGCAGTTGGTGACCACTGACGAGCAGGGCGGGGGGAGCGTCCGCATTCATTGGACGGGAGAGAATGAGTCGCTGGGCGAACTGGCGCGCAATTTAACGTTCGGGATGCTGCCGGAGATCGGTCGGTTCGCGCCGATTACGCAAATCCTGCCGTTTGATGTCTACATTTATCCGTCATCGGCGGATCTCAGTTCAGCCTTGCGATTGGCGGGCAGAGACTACCAGCCTGGTGAGACCTTTCCCGATCTCGGCGTGGTGCTGTTATCTGTAGTGAACCCTGAAACGGCCGAGAGCGAACTTCGCTCCGGTTTATCCATTGGGTTGACCGACCTGCTTCTGTACCAGGCAATGAATCAGTCTGCCTATAATGTCCCTGCCTGGTTGCGTTATGGCATTGCCGGCATAGTGCGGGGGCGGAGTGATGCTGTTGCCGAGGACTCGTTGATCTCGGCTATTGTGGCGGGCGAGACGCTCCCGATTTCCGAGCTGTGTTCGGGTACGGCGATCGAAGATAGCCTGATGATCGCGCAAAGCGAATCAGTCGTGCGCCACATCATCGCTACAGATGACGAGAATGCGGTACGTGATCTCGTTGTTGCCTTTGCTCAGGGAAAGGACTGTCCTACAGCGCTTCGTTCTGTCATCCAGTTGACCCCTGAGCAATTGGAATCATCGTGGCTGCGAGCTAATAGCGGCAACCAGAGCAGCCGTACGGCAGCTGAAATAGGCGTCTGGCTGGTTCTGGTGCTGGCCGGGTTTGGGTTGGCCGGGCTGCTCTTGCTACGCCCACGGCGCTGAACGATCTATGCTTAAGGGAATTAATAAGTCTTTGCGGATATAATGACCTGTTAGGTGTTCAGGTAACTACAATCCAACTATTGAGGCTTTACAGCAGCGCCCCACGGATTAGCCTTGGTAAAGAGAATTTTATGACGGTACAACTGGCTCACTTCACTCCGTTCCATGAACGGATGATGGCTGAACAACTGCCGGAGATTTTTATCAATAGCTTCGCCCATTATTACGAGAAATTGGTGGCGGGTGAGGATGGAATGATCCCGGAAGACAGCATTATTCCCATAGATACTCTCATGGATGCAGATGTATTACCCGCGTCTCTTGACATGGTAGGGCGCGAGGCAGTCAGCAGAACAGTTGTCATCAAGCTGAACGGCGGGTTGGGTACGGGTATGGGGTTGACTGGCCCCAAATCGCTGCTCAAGGTCAAGGATGGATTGTCATTTCTTGACATAATTGCTCGGCAAGCGATAGGGATTGGATCACCCCTAATCCTGATGAACAGCTTTGCCACGGATGGCGCATCACTGGACGTTCTCTCTCGTTATCCGGCACTACAGCACGAGTTGCCACCCAGCTTCTTGCAGCATAAAGAGCCTAAGGTGAGTGCAGTAGATTTCAGCCCGGCCTGCTATCCAGATGATCGGGATTTGGAGTGGTGCCCACCCGGACATGGCGACCTGTATATTGCCCTGGCCACAAGCGGAATGCTTGATGAGATGCTGGCCGCAGGATTCGAATACGCTTTTGTCTCGAATGCCGATAATCTCGGCGCGGTGCTCGATTTCAGAATCCTTGGCCATATGGTGAGCTGCGGACTACCCTTCCTCATGGAAGTGGCGGATCGGACTCCGGCAGACCGAAAGGGGGGGCATCTGGCTCAGCATGTTGATGGACAACTTGTCCTGCGCGAGATTGCGCAATGCCCTGCGGATGACATGGCTGCATTCCAGGATATCGGCCGCCATCGTTATTTCAACACCAACAACCTATGGTTACATTTGCCGACACTGCAAAGCGTATTGATTGAGCGAGATTATCATCTTGGGCTGCCGATGATTCGAAACCGGAAAACGATCGATCCCCGCGATCCTGATTCGATGCCGGTTTATCAATTGGAGACGGCCATGGGCTCAGCTATCGAAGTATTTGGAGGAGCTGCCGCGATTCGGGTGCCCAGAACACGCTTCGCGCCGGTGAAAAAGACGGAAGATCTGCTGGCTGTGCGGTCAGATGCTTACGTGTTGACGCCAGATAATCGGGTGGTGCTTGCCCGCGAGCGGCGTGGCACGCCGCCGACTGTGGAGTTGATTGGCGACGGATATCGCTTTGTGAGCGATTTGGACGCTCGTTTCCCGGCCGGGGTGCCTTCGCTGCGACGTTGCAATCGACTGGTGGTGGAAGGCGATTTTCGGTTCGGGCGCGGGATTATTTTGCGTGGCGATGTTCACTTCCGTAATACTAACGGCAAGTGCAAAACCGTCCCCGATGGCTTGTCCCTTGAGGATCAGGAATGGCCGGGCTGATCATGGTCCAGTAGTTCATTAATTCCTGTTAAATAATAAAGGCGCACCGAATCTGGTGCGCCTTTATTTATTATGTGATCAATCTTCCCGGAAGGAAGTTGTGGCTAAACCTTCCCGGAGACGATGGCCTGTTTGACTTCCGCGATTGCCTCGGTTACCTGGATCTCGCGGGGGCAAGCATTTGTGCAGTTGAAGATCGTGCGGCACTTCCATACACCGAATGTATCAGCCATCACTTCCAGCCGTTCATCCAGGTGCTCGTCGCGGGAATCAAAGATGAAGCGGTGGGCCTGAACGATGGCGGCTGGGCCGATATATTTGTCGTCGGCCCAGAAGCTGGGGCACGATGACGTGCAGGCCGCGCAGAGGATGCATTTAGTGGTGTCGTCAAATCGCGCGCGATCCTCAGGCGACTGCAATCGCTCGCGTCCATCGGCCGGCACAGGCTGGTCGTTGATGAAATAGGGCATGACCGAGCGATAATGATCGAAGAACGGTTCCATGTCGACGATGAGGTCTTTCTCGACAGTCAGCCCCAAAATCGGCTCGACCTGAATTTTAATGACACCGTCCTTGCCGCCACCCCCGACGCGATTAACAAGCGTCTTGCAAGCCAGCGCGTTGGCTCCATTGATACGCATGGCATCCGAACCGCAGACGCCATGCCCGCAAGATCGTCGAAGAGCAAGCGTGCCGTCCTGCTCCCACTTAATGCGGTGCAGCAGATCGAGAACGGTATCGGTCCGATGGACATTTTCCAGAGTATATTCGCCCCACCAGGGCTTCTTGTCAGTTTCCGGGTTGAAGCGCCGGATTTTAATTATGGCTTGCATCGTCATGACCTCTTAATAGACACGCTTCTTCGGTTCATAGCGGCCGAGCACAACGGGTTTGTAGTCGAGAGAGTAAGTGCCGTCTGCCGCACGGGTGCACAGGGTGTGCTTCAGCCACTCTTCATCATTGCGTTCAGGATAATCATCGCGAGCGTGGCCCCCGCGACTTTCCTTGCGGGCCAGGGCCGAAATGGCCGTGACTTCCGCCAGCTCCAGCAGGCAGCCCAACTCCCACGCTTCGAGCAGATCCGTATTGAACGTATGACCTTTATCGTCGATATGGATTTGGGTGTCGTACTCGTGGCGAATCTCGCGCAGATCATCGAGGGCCTTGGAGATTGATTCCTCAGTGCGGAATACGCCCACATTGTCGGTCATGGTCTTCTGCATCTTCTGACGGAGTTGGTAAGGCTTGAACTTGCCTGTGCCGTTACGCAAGCGATCGAACTCTGCCTGGATCTTCTGCCCTGTGCCGGTGGGTAGTGGCAGCAGTTCGCTTTGTTGGCAATATTCGGCAATGTGTCGGCCGGCACGGCGGCCAAACACAACCAGGTCTACCAGCGAGTTTGTGCCCAAACGGTTCGCGCCGTGGACGGAGACGCAAGCACATTCCCCTGCAGCATACAACCCGTCGATCACCTGTTTTTCCGAGCCGACAACTACCCGTCCGTCGATGTCGGTGGGAATACCTCCCATTGCATAATGGGCTGTTGGCTGAATTGGCATCGGTTCTTCGACTGGGTCAATGCCCAAATAGGTGCGCGTGAAGTCGGCGATGTCAGGGAGCTTCGCTTCGATATATGCCCGGTCAATCCGTTTAGGATCGCCGGCCAACTCGTTGTACTTGTTAACGGTTTCAGGGCGCACATCCAGATGAACGTAGTTCTGACCGTTAATTCCGCGTCCGGCCTGGATTTCCATGAAAATGGCTCGGCTGACGACGTCACGACTGGCCAGGTCCTTGATGTGCGGTGCATATCGTTCCATGAACCGCTCGCCCTGTCCGTTGAGAAGAATGCCACCCTCGCCGCGAACACCTTCAGTGATCAGGATACCCAGCTTGAATATGCCTGTGGGATGGAACTGAAAGAACTCCATGTCTTCCAGAGTGATGCCGTTGCGCAGACAGATCGCTGTACCGTCCCCGGTCAGGGAGTGGGCATTGGAAGTGACCTCCCAGCATCGCCCCCAACCGCCTGTGGCGAAATGGACGGCCTTGCTATGGAAAACATGAAACTCCCCGGTGGCAATTTCAATCGCGACGACACCGCGGATGGAGTCAGCAGTGCGGATAAGGTCGACGACGTGGTATTCGTCGAAGAAGTTGACTTTGTTCTTGATGCATTGCTGGTAAAGCGTCTGCAGGATCATATGACCGGTGCGGTCGGCGGCGTGGCAGGCGCGCATTACGGGATCGCCGGTGTTGTTGTTGGTGTGGCCGCCGAAACGTCGCTGGGAAATACGGCCGTTCGGCAGGCGGTCAAACGGCAATCCCATATGCTCCAGTTCGATGACGGTGTCGATAGCTTCCTTGCAGAGCACATCGACCGCATCCTGATCCGCCAGATAGTCGGAACCCTTGACCGTGTCGTAGGCGTGCCATTCCCAATGATCTTCTTCCAGATTGCCGAGGGCTGCGCCAATGCCGCCCTGAGCTGCGCCGGTATGGGAGCGAGTGGGGTAGAGTTTGGAGATAACGGCGACGTTCGCCCCTCGGCTGGCGTAGAGAGCAGTCATCAGCCCCGCACCCCCAGCGCCAATGATGACTGCGTCGAATACATGCGTTTTCATAAGTACCTTCCAGATACCTCGTGGTTAAATGCCTAACGAACCGCGGCCGGGTTGAATAATGTTATGCCGATCGTGGCCCAGATGACGGTGGCGACGACGAATAGGGCCAAGAGAATACCAATCGGCCGCTTGAGGCCAGGGTTGTGAATATAATCGGTCAGAACCGTATAGAGTCCACGAATGCCATGAGGGATGGCCATCCAGAGCAACAGGATGTCGTAGGCCTTCCAGCCCCATGAACTCCATTGTACGGCTACGAAGTCGAGCGTCAGGGTTGTTGAGCTGTTCAATATGTGTTGGATAAACATATGGCCAACGGCCAGGATGAGCATGGCGACGCCCGAAAGGCGCATGAAAAGCCAGCCGCCACGATCAAAGCTGCGCTCAATCTGAACTCGGCGAACAGTGATTTTTCCAGGTGATTTATCGGATATTGCAGCCATTTCATGTACTCCTAGCGGGCGTATTGAGCGAACTCACTGAAAGCCGGGATGCGGAAGCAGCTATCGCCCACACTTGCCAGCGCGGTGCAATGACCAATCATGCCGCTAAACATCAGGATCCCGGCCGGGATGAATGCGAGCAGAAATAAGGCCCAGGTGATGATGGAGCTTGTTCGCTGGTGTCGCCACCATTCCGGCTTGAAGTCGAGAATAGTAATGCGAATACCGTTGAACGCATGATACAGGACGGCGGCCATGATCCCGATTTCGCCGAGGCCGAAGAACGGGGTCTTGAACAGCGCCAGTGACCAGGCATAAGCCTGTGGCCAAAAGTGGGCATTAGCCGTATCCCAGACATGAATGACAAGGAAGAAGAGGATGGCCAACCCGGAGATACGATGCGCTATCCAGCTGTATTGCCCTGAGCGCCCACGATAGCGAATACTTTCACGTACGGTGAGGATTAAAGAACTCATAAAGGGGATCTCCTGTCTGAAAATCATGGTTAGTATAGCATGTAGATAAAAGGCGAGCTATTTTAGAGCGTGATGATTGCGGCCTGTAAGGCGCCCTCCCCGTGGGTCTATCGGCGCATTAAAGTGCTTGGTAGGCGATACATCTGTTGCTCCCGGATATATCCCTCGCGTTTTTGCTTAAAGCTCCCCTTTCCTCTTCCGCTTTTTGTTTGTGGTTGACTTGAAAATCCAACTGGTTATTCACGGTCTATTTACTGAGTTTAGATCAGTACTATAGTACTATGTATGCACGGTGACTTACGCCAGTAAATCACTATGCGGGTGGTATTCAGGGAGAAGGAGCAAATGGAGACATGGGCTTGCTTCGCGAG
>DAOMSB010000014.1:0-41436 GCA_035446145.1 Promineifilum sp. (SeqCode)
TGGTGCCGCGAACGCGTCAATTAAAATCGACTGCCGTGCCACAGGGGCTGCAGATCATTGAATGTCGCACGCTGCAGGAGGCGGTGGAAGTCTCTCTGGTGAAATAGCTCGGTTTCTGCCTGACCAACCCCTTGAAATATTCTCCCCTGAGGCTATAATAGCGAATTCGTTGCCCGGCAATGGTAAAGCACGACCATTCCCCGGCTTCCGCTCCCGGCAAGTGACCGGGGGCAATGCTCGCTAGAGTAAATTCCAAGGAAAGGAGTAATGCAACGTGCGTGAATACGAAGTAACTGTTGTCATCCAACCACAGTTGGAAGAAGCTGAACGCGGCCAATTGATCGAGCGTCTCAGCAATTTGCTGGTTCCCGGCTCCAAGGAAGACGGCGCTCTGACCGCCAACCATTGGGGAATGCGGAATCTGGCTTATCCCATCAAGAAGTTCCAGGAAGGCTACTACGTCCTCTATGAGGCGCAAATAGACCCGACCCGCATTAAAGATATCGAGCGCAGCATGCAGTTTAACGAAGATGTTCTTCGTTATCTTGTCGTGCGCAAGGGCGAGTAACTTTTAAGCGGGGCGAGAGGCGATGACTTCAAGCAAAGGCTTGAACAAAGTCATGGTGATTGGTTGGCTGGAAGACGCACCAGAGGTGCGACAGACCCCCGGCGGCCGCGCCGTGGCTTCGTTCAGCGTCGCCACCTCTCGCAGTTGGACGACGACCGAAGGCGAGAAGCACGAGGAAAAAGAATGGTTCAACGTCATCGCCTGGGGCCCCCTGGCGGAGACGTGCAGGGACCGACTCGCCAAAGGTCAGCAAGTATACATCGAGGGTCGTCTACAGACCCGCGGCTGGGAGGACACCCTCGGCCGCAAGCACTTCCGAACGGAAGTTGTTGCCCAGGATTTGATTGTGCTCACTGAGTAAAGAGGATTGAGAGATGCAAGCTACTAACCGTCCAAACCGGCGTTTTCGCCCTACCAAGCGCGTATGCCAGTTCTGTGTCGAAAAGACCGAAATTGATTACAAGCAGGTCGATCTGCTGAACCGCTATGTCAATGAATTTGGCCGCATGCGGCCGCGCCGCCAGACCGGCACCTGCGCCAAGCACCAGCGCCATCTGGCCCGCGAGATCAAGCGTGCCCGTCACATCGCCTTGTTGCCGTTCGTGGCTGACTAAGCCTCCTGGCATTCCTTGTAATGTTACATGGCTAAGAAACAAAACACGACTCCAAGCGACGAAGCCCAAGAGCGACAGTCGCGCAAAGAGATCCTGATCGCCCGCAAGAATGAGCGCCAGTTGCGCACCATTCGCATTGCGGTGATCGCTATCTTTGCGCTCATCGCTTTAGTGATCGGCGTTGCTTTGGTTAATGAACTAATCATCACTCCCGGTCGGGCCGTGGCCACGGTCAATGACACGCCAATAACCCTGCGCGAGTGGGAAGAGCGCGTCAAATTTGAGCGCGCTCAGCGGATTATCTACCTTGATAATCAGCTTGAAGCATTCGGCGGCGATGTTGGTATCGTCCAGCAGTTTGCCGGGAGCATCATCAACGAACTATTCGAGCCGCAGACCATGGGGCAGAACGCCATCAATTCGATGGCCAACGAAGTGATCATGTGTGAAGCGCTCAAAGAGCGTGGCATTGAGATCTCCGACGCCGATATTCAGGCCCGGATCGGCGAATCCTATGGCTTTTATGGCGACGGCATTTCGCCGACCCAGCAGCCAAGTCCGGCCGCCACGATCCAGCCCACACCATCGCTGACGCCTATCCCGACGGCGGTCATTACCGAAGTCGTTCCCACGTTGACGCCGTTCCCGACGCCAACTCTGGGCCCGACCTCTACCCCGTTCCCCACGGCCACGCCTGTATCCGAGGCCGAGTTCCAGACGCAGTTTAGCGATTTCATGGCACAACTGACCGGCCTGGGCGTGAATGAGGCTACGTATCGCGCTGCTGTCCGCGCACAATTGTGCAGCGAGCGGCTGACCGAGGTGTTGACCGAAGAGCGGAACATTTCGCGCATGGCCGAACAGGCCAGCATCTTCGTAATTCAGGCTACGACCGAAGAGTCTGCCAATGAAACGCAGGCGCTCGTCAAGTCCGAGGGCTTCCTGACGGCGTGGAACACCATTTCCAGCCGGCCGGACGATCCCGAGGCGACGGAACAGCCTGAGACCAATGCCTTCGAATTGCTCTGGCGCACACAGCAGAGCCTCGCAAGCAGCATCGGCACCGATATAGCCACAGCGGCCTTCACCCTGGCTATCGACACGCCCAGCGATATTATCACGGTTGATAATAGCGACGGCACGTCGAGCTACTATCTGATCATGGTTAGCGGTCGTGAAGAGAGAGAGTTGAGCGCCTCTGAATTCCAGACGCGCCAGTCGGAAGCGCTCCAGGCGTTTGTCGATGAACAACTCACCGGCAACCTGCAGATTAACGACATGTGGCGTGGTCGTGTGCCCACGCTGCCGGCCCTGGATCCCAAATTCCTGGCCGCGCCGACGCCGACACCCGCTGCTGCAGCTCCGACCGTCGCCCCCTAGCTCTGAACAAGCGTTGGCGAGTGACCGCCGGTGATTAGATAACATTCAAAAGGCCAGATAGCTTTATCTGGCCTTTTGCTTTCATTTGTTTCCGGCTATAGCAAAGTGAGCGCCTGACCTTATGGAAGAGTATCAATGGATTGAAGGGGTCTTGGCTGTCGAGGCTGTGCTTCAGGCTCAAAGCCGCGAAATGGTGGAACTCCTGATCAACCGGGATCGGTTTGATGGACCTGTGGCTCGGCTTCAACATCTGGCACGGCAGACGGGGATGACTGTGTCTCGCGTTCCTGCGGCGGTAATCGATGAGCACGCTCCCAATAAGTCACATGGTGGGGTTATTGCCAGAGTTGGGCCGCGACGAATGAGCGCGCTCGCTGACCTGTTTGTGTCACCCGCGCCTGTCATTTTCGTTCTGGATGGCGTCGAAGACCCTTACAACTTTGGCCAGGCGGTTCGCTCAATATACGCGGCCGGAATAGATGGCCTGATCGTGCCCACCCGCAGTTGGCTGTCGGCCGCGGCGACGGTCATTCGAGCCTCGGCCGGCGCCACGGAGCATATGCCGACTGCCACGGCGGCGACTGCGGATGCTGTTGCCATGGCCCAGTCACGGCGGATACCGATTGGTGTAGCCACGACCGACAAGGCTCGTCCCATGGGCGAGTTCGATCTGACCGGGCCGCTGTTGCTGCTGATCGGCGGCGAGAAACGGGGCGTGGCGCGCGCCGTGGAAGAGGTGGCCGATTGGCGTGTGAGCATCCCGTATGGCCGGGAAACAGGTTATGCTTTGGGGACGGCCGCCGCAGCCGCTGTCCTGTCGTTCGAGGTCTTGCGCCAACGCCAGGCGAAAGGTTGATCGATTTCGCGCGTCAAATACCGCTGTGCTATACTGCTACCGCTCGTTAAATCAGTTATATTCAGAGGCGAATGGACGTTTCTGTTCGCCTTTCATTTTGCCCGCCGACGCGAACGAAGGCCAATCAATTGCGCTGTGCTATTGCGCCACGGGCCTAGAAGGTGATTCCAATGGATAGAAGGAGAGTGCTGTGAACCTACATGAGTTTCAGGCCAAGCGGCTGTTTGCCGAACACGGGATTCCTATTCCGCACGGAGATGTCGCCTACACGCCGGCAGAGGCCCGGAAGATTACGCAAGACCTGGGCGGCCGCGCCGTCATTAAAGCCCAGGTCCTGACTGGCGGCCGTGGCAAGGCGGGCGGCGTCAAGGTTGCTCAATCCCCCGATGAGGCTGAGGCCAATGCCAAGGCGATCCTGGGCATGAAGATCAAGGGACTGACGGTCAACAAGGTGTTGGTCGATGAGTTGGCCCCTGGTATTCGTCAGGAGTTGTATCTGGCGATCTTGATCGACCGCAGCAAGCGGCAGCCGATGATCATGGCCTCGGCCGCGGGTGGCATGGATATCGAAGAGGTGGCCGACAAGACACCGGAGAAGATCCATCTCGTCCATATCGATCCCATCATCGGCGTCCACAGCTTCCAGACGACCTATCTCGCCAACAAAATGGAGTTGCCGCGCGAGGTTTGGGGAGACTTTTACAAGATCGTGTCCGGCTTGTACGAATGCTTCAAGACCAACGATGCCTCGCTGACCGAGATCAACCCGTTGATTATCACCGGCGAGGGAAAGTTGATGGCTCTTGACGGCAAGATGTCGATCGACGACAGCGCCCTGTCTCGCCAGCCGCGTTTGGCCGAGATGCGCGATGTGGAAGAGGAACCGCCGGCCGAGGCTGAGGCGCGTCGCACCGGCATCACCTTCATTCAGTTGGACGGCAACATCGGGTGCATGGTCAACGGCGCGGGCCTGGCGATGGCGACGATGGATATCATCAAGCTCTATGGCGGCGAACCGGCCAACTTCCTCGACATCGGCGGCGGCGCACGGGCGGATCAGGTGGCTACGGCGTTGCGCCTCATCCTGTCCGATACGAAGGTTGAGGCGGTGCTGTTTAATATTTTCGGCGGCATCACCCGTGGCGATGAAGTGGCGCGCGGTATCCTGTCCGCGTTGGAACAGATTGACACCAACGTGCCGATGGTGGTTCGTCTGGCGGGCACCAATGCCCAGGAAGGACTGGCCCTGTTGGCCGAGGCCGACATGATGACGGCGGCGACGCTGTCCGAGGCGGCACAGAAGGCGGTTGCGGTGGCCGAGGCATCGCGGGGAGTTGAGAAAGCATCATGAGCATTCTAGTCGATAAGAATACGCGGTTAATTGTCCAGGGTATCACCGGCCGCGAAGGCACGTTCCACACCAATCAGATGGCCGCCTTCGGCACCAATGTAGTCGCCGGCGTCGTGCCCGGCAAGGGTGGCCAATACTTCGAGGGCGAAAACGGCCGAGTGCCGATCTTTGATTCCGTCCGCGGAGCGGCCGAAGCGACCGGTGGGAACACGTCCATCATCTTCGTGCCCGCCAAGTTCGCCCCCGAAGCCATGTATGAGGCGGCCGACGCAGGCTTGCCGCTGGTCATCTGCCTCACTGAGCATATCCCGGTGCTGGACATGATCAAGGTTCGTTCCTATCTGGATCAACGGCAAACCCGGTTGATCGGGCCGAACTGCCCCGGGCTGATTACGCCGGGAGAAGCCAAGGTCGGTATCATCCCCGGCTCCATCGTGACGCCGGGCACTGTCGGCCTCGTGTCGCGCAGCGGCACGCTCACCTATGAGGTCGTTTATGCCCTCACGCAACGCGGCATCGGTCAGTCCACCTGTGTGGGCATCGGCGGTGATCCGATCAAGGGTATGGATTTCATCGATGTGCTCAAGCTGTTTGAGGCGGACCCCAACACGTCCGAGGTGATCATGATTGGCGAGATCGGCGGCAACGCTGAGGAGCAGGCTGCGGCCTACATCGCTGAGAATATGACCAAGCGGGTAACGTCGTTCATCGCCGGGCGCAGTGCTCCTCCAGGCCGTCGCATGGGCCACGCCGGAGCGATTGTCGAGGGCAAGAGCGGCACGGCCGAAGGCAAGATCGCCGCGCTTGAGGCGGCCGGCGTGCAGGTAGCCAACAACCCCGACCACATCGTTGAGATGATTGCCTGATCGACCTCTCCCCATTAAACCGACAGGATACGCCGATTTGCATGCAAGATGAGAATTGTGTGCAATCGGCGTATTCTGTGGATTATTTCACTCTGTGATAAACCGATTGCGGCGCGGGTTCGATCCCGGATATCTCGTCGTCCTGCTGATTTGCCTGCTGGCGGTATGGCCGCTCATTAGTCGCGCGAGTTTGCCGGAGGGCACCGACGCGGAACTCCACATCTTCCGGCTCCATGAACTGAGTTATCTGGTGCGTGGCGGCGAGTTCTATCCCCGTTGGGCGCCCAATTTCTACCACGGTTACGGCTATCCCATTTTTAATTATTACGCGCCGCTGGCTTATTACCTCGCCTTGCCGCTGGAGCTGCTGCCGAGCGTCGATGCAGTGTTGGCCACTAAGGCCGTTCTGGTGATGGGAATGTTGTTGGGCGGAATAGGTATCTATGGCTTCACCCGCGACAATTGGGGACGCGGCGGGGGATATGTAGCCGCCGCGTTGCTGGCCTATTCGCCTTACTTGCAATATATCGATCCACACGTTCGCGGCGTTGTGCCGGAGATGCTCAGCTTCGGACTGTTTCCTCTTGCACTATGGGCATTGGATCGGCTGTGGCGACGGCCAAGCGCCGGTTCGTGGCTCGCATCTGTTTTCCTCGTTGCCGCCGTCATCCTGAGCCATAATCTGATGGGCCTGTTCCTCTTTGGCCTTCTGACTGCCTGGGTTAGCTGGCAAGCCATCCTGACCTATTCGGCAAGGCGGAAGACGAGGGAAAGCGAATCAACTCATTCCTCATGGACGATAATCGGCCGTCTGATGACTGCCCTGGCCCTCGGCCTGGGGTTGGCCGCTTTCTTTTGGCTGCCCGTGTTTTTGGAACGCAACGCCGTCACTCTCAACACGCTCATCGGCGCGGGCGATAACTACGATTTTCGCACCCACTTCCTGCCCCTCATCGAACTGCTTGGTCCCTCAATCTCACCCGATTGGGGCGCGACGCAGTCTCCGTTCAGGTTCAATCTGGGCGTGGCCCAATGGATCGGGGGGGTATTGGGCTTGATCATGCTGGCGCTTGGTCGGGTAAAGCAGCGCAGTCAATTGCTCTTCTTTGCTCTTGCTGCCGGAGCTACTATTCTCCTGATGACTTCAGCCTCTCAGTCGATATGGGAAACGATCCCGTTTCTGCCGTATTTCCAGTTTCCATGGCGCCTGTTGGGCGCGGCGGCGGCATTGCTGGCCGTATTGGCCGCCGGTGGTGTGGAAGCGCTTGCCGGGAGTCTTGATCAGGCTGACGCGCGCGTCGCCCCGTCTCGCTCATCCTGGGTCTATGGGATAGTCGTCGGCGCGACGATCTTGCTTGCCTTGCCGCTTAGTCAGCCCGCGCCGTGGGAGCCTTTCGGCGAGGTCAACACGTTGCGAATGTCATTGATCGAAAATAGCGGCCGTTGGCTGGGCACTACCTCGACGGCCGATTATGTCCCCGCGACGGTGATCACCCTGCCGCAGCGGCGTGATTCGGTCGTTGGGCCGATTGCCCAAGGTTTGCCGCCGGATCGTGTTAACCGGGAGGCCATGCCCGAAGGCGCTACCGTTACGGCCGAGACGATTCGGCCACTGCTAACGCGTTACCTCGTTCATGCGCCGAAGGAGTTCCGCTTGCGTCTCTATCAGTTCGATTTTCCGGGATGGCAGGTGACTCTTGATGGAGAGCCGGCGGTGACGGAACTGGCCGAACCGGAAGGGTTCATCGTGGTGCACGTGCCTCAGGGCGAGCATGTGGTCGAGGTTGAATTTACCACGACCTTGCCCCGCATGCTTGGCTGGACTATCGCCGGGATTTCGCTTGCTCTTGCCCTATTTGGGGCATGGCGTTTCTCAAGAAGTCGAAAATCGGCGGAGGGTGAGGGTTACGCCTGGCGAGCGCAACTCCGCGCGGATCTGCCGGTGATAGTGATTGCCGGTGGGCTGACCGCCATCGTGCTTCTCCTGCAACCTTTGGGCCTGTTCCATAAGCAGTCGGAAGGGCACAACCTCGATCTGGATGCTCGCGAACTGTACGCCAATTTTGGCGATCAGATCGCTTTGCTGGGTTATACCGGGATCGGCGAGACGGCCGTTCCAGGCAGCAAGGTGGAATTTACCGTCTATTGGAAAGCCTTGCGGGAGTTGGAGATTAGCTACCAGTCATTTGTCCACGTGCTGGATGCAAACGGCAATCTGGTGGCCCAATCCGATAAGCTGAACCCGGGCGAATTTCCAACAAACCGTTGGCCTTTGGATAAATACGTCCCCGACACTCACCGGATCGTTCTGCCACATGACTTACCCAAAGGAGAATATACCGTCGTAACCGGCCTTTGGGTGATGGGCGAGGGCTGGCGCTTGCCGGTATTTGATGAAAATGGCGAGACAATAGGCGATAATGTCGAACTATTCAGGTTCAGGGTGGAGTAAGTATGGCGGCGCGAGTGATCAGCGGGAAGGCAAAAGGCAGACGGCTCAAACTGGTGCCGGGGGACACGACGCGGCCGATCATGGATCGCGTCAAGGAGAGCCTGTTCAACATCCTGGGTGATATCGACGGCACGCGCTGGTTGGACATGTACGCGGGGACAGGGCAGGTCGGGATTGAAGCGCTGAGTCGCGGTGCGGCCGAAGTCGTCTTCGTGGATAAAGCGCGCGCGGCCGTGCAGACTGTCCGTGATAATCTGACCCATACGCAATTGACCGTTGGTACCACTGTCGTTCAAGGGGATGCGCTGGCCTTTTTGCGCGACATGGGGGGGCCGCCTTTTGATGTCATCTATATCGCCCCGCCGCAATATCTGGAAATGTGGATTGGCGCGCTGCAAGCCATTGACGGGAATACAGATCGCTATCTGGCCGCGGATGCCCAGGTCATCGTCCAGATTGATCCGCGCGAGTACCGTGAATTGGCGTTGAGCCGGCTCTCACTCGCCGATCAGCGGCGCTACGGCAACACACTCCTCTGTTTCTACCGGCCTGTGGTCTAAACGTTAGTTATCCAGCGTGATCTGGATAATGCATTGGCCGAGTTCGTTGCCGGTGGCATCGAGCGCCCGCATGCGTACCCGATAAGGCCCGGGCTGCCATTGAGTCAGATCGGCCTGACCCAAATCGCCGTTGACGATTGGCTGGTTGACCGGATCCTGGCTGATCGGCGCCCATACCCCCGCCGTTTGCGGTCCGTTTAATTCGATGACGTATTGATGCAATTCGCCGGTATTGGCCGTGCCGCGGAATGTTGCCCGCTGGAAAACGACTGAGCCGCTCAATGGTTCCGCGATTGTCAGTTCAGGGATGCAGGCTTCGAAGGGAGTAGGGGTCAACCCGGGCGCCGTTGTGCCATCGGCCGATACCGTATCCGTGATCGTCGTGGAGGCGTCCACTCCCGGTGCTGAGGGCAGCGTCACCGTCGGCGCCAGCACTGGAGCAGGGTTAAGCGCACCTTCGATCAACGGTGTGCTGATTGGCGTCGGTGGGCTTAATGGGGTGGCGAAAATGTCCGGCGTCGGGCTGGCATCGACTATGACAGTATCGGGCAGATTCGGGGCGATATTTCTGTTGACGTAGAATACAAGACCGATGACGGCCGAAAAAAAGAGGATAAACCCCAGAGCGTGATTGCGCGCCGCCGTGGCCGTCTCTTTTTCCAGATTGAACATGGCCCGACGCAGGGTGCGCATGGCCCGGATGAATTCGGTCAGGTACCAGAAGAGGCCAAGGACGCTGACGATGTAGATCCAGACATCGTTGCGTATCAGGAACAAGTAAAAGCGATCCATCGTGGTATGTGACGTGGCTCAGCGCCGGGGAGAATGCGAGAAGTCCAATATTTTCGCGGAATCAGCGCACTTCATCCAACCGGCCCAGCACGCCGCGCACGACGGTGATCAGGCGCGGCACGGCGCGTAATCCCATCTCCAGCACCTCTTCGTGATTCAGGGTCAGACCCGGCGGCGGATCAGGCAGGGCCATGTTGGCCACGGTTGAGATTCCCAGCACGCGAATCCCGGCATGGCGAGCGACGACAACTTCCGGGGCCGTGGACATGCCCACCGCATCGCCACCGGCGAATTGCAGGAATCGCAATTCAGCCGGAGTCTCGAAGCTGGGGCCGGCCACATAGGCATAAACTCCTTCGCGCAGCGTGACGCCGGCCTCCTCACCGACCCGATGCGCCAGCGAGCGGAGCCGGGCGTCATAGGCCGTCGTCATGTCGGGGAACCGGGGGCCGAGTGATTCGTTGTTCGGGCCTCGCAGCGGATTGTTGCCGGCCATGCCGGGGAAGTTGAGATGGTCGCGGATGATCATTAGATCGCCCGGCTCGTAGGCAGGGTTCAATCCGCCTGAGGCGTTGGTCACAATAAACGTGTCGATGCCCAACTCCGCCATGACACGGATGGGCAGGGTGACCCGATCCATCGAGTATCCCTCATAGAAATGGGTCCTTCCCTGCAGGACGAGGACCGACTGCCCTTCCAGATTGCCGATGATCAACCGCCCGACGTGGCCGGGGACGGTGGATACCGGCCAATGCGGGATCTCGCCGGTGGGGATGATGTCGGGGAATTCGATCGTATCAGCCAGCGAATTCAGGCCGGAGCCAAGAACAAGCCCAACGGTAGGCTGATATCGGGTGTGGGCACGGACGTAATCGGCCGCGGCTTTGATCTCGGTAGAAGTGATGAAATGATCCATATGAAAAACCGTCCCTGCTCAGGCGGCCGATGCCGCGTTGGAAATATCTTTCTCTTCTTCGGAATGCTCCATTTGGGTGTAAATCTGTGTGGTGGATATATTGGCGTGGCCCAGCAAGTGCCGGATATCCTCCAGACTTGACCCCTTGGAGAGGCGATGCACGGCGAAGCTGTGACGCAAGGTGTGGGGCGTCACTTCCGTGTTGAGGCCTGCTTGTTTGGCGTATCCCTTAATGATTAGCCATAGCCCTTGCCGTGTCAGCTTCTCGCCGCGATGGTTCAGGAACAGGGCGCGCTCCCCGTTATTTTTGGCCAGGAGCGGTCGGCCCTCGGCCAGGTATTCGGTCAGGAGCTGTTTGGTCGACTCTTCCAGGGGAATTTCACGGTCCTCACCCTGCCTTGTAGGTGATGAAAGCAAAGCCTGCCGGAGATTCACGTCGTCGAGTTGTATAGATACGACCTCGGTAACGCGCATGCCGGTTTCATACAGGATATTCAGAAGAGCAACATCTCTCAGGTTCTTGGGCGAAGCGCCGCTGCGAGGGGCCTCCAGGAGCCGATCGACCTCGGCAATGGTCAGCGTTTGGGGCAGTCTCTTCTTGACTTTTGGGGAGTCGATGTCGATGGTTGGGTTGTCGTCGACCAGCCCTTGCGCCGTCAGGTAGTTATAAAAAGACTTGATGGCGGCGACTTTGCGAGCGATAGTCGAAGAAGCATAAGGCTGGTCCTTATGCTTCATGTAGCTCAGATAAGCCTCGATGTCATCCTCGGAAACGGCGGCCCATTCTTCCAGTTTCGCCCCGGAGTGGCTTTCCACGTATTCCAGAAACTGACCGAGATCATTACGATACGCAGCTATTGTGTTTTCCGAATACCTGTACTCTCGCTGCAGGTGCGACAAGAAGGCAAGCAATTGCTCTTCCATGGCATTCTACTCCCTGATCGGTAGCTGAATAGAGTTATCATTGCTTTCGAACTGGAGGGAGCTGGGCCGTGGCGGGCAGCCAGTTACAATACATCTCCTCTCGAATTGCCTGTTGCAATTTCATCAGTATGGCCAGGGAGCTTACTGAACCCTGCGCAGCGCCTTACAGATTATGTCATGCAACTTCCAGAAATTATAACACTACTTTTCATAATATCAAATGCCTGTTTATGATTTTTCGGGTAGCATTAGGGGTGATTTCACTGCCAATTGGCGCCACCTACGTGCGTCAACCCAACTTTCCATCCAAAGCTACAGCTTAATTCCATATTTCAAAGGAGAGCCTTTTCCATGAGTTCCCAACGACCTGTGCGTGTCATCATAGCCGGAGCCGCCGGCCGAGATTTCCACGACTTTAATACGGTATTCAGGAATGACGAGAGCCATCACGTTGTCGCCTTCACGGCTACGCAAATACCCAACATTGAAGGACGCCTCTATCCGCCGGCGCTGTCGGGGCCATTGTATCCGAAAGGTATACCCATTCACCCGGAAAGCGAACTGACGGATTTGATTCGCAAGCATGATGTGGATGAAGTCGTCTTCTCCTATTCAGACGTGTCGCATGAATATGTCATGCATCTTGCCTCAAGAGTGCTTGCCGCCGGGGCGGGGTTTCGCCTGTTAGGCCCACACGCCACGATGCTGAAGTCGACCAAGCCGATTATCTCCGTTTGTGCCGTTCGCACCGGCAGTGGCAAGAGCCAGACCTCGCGCAAAGTGCTGGACATCCTGAAGGATGAACTGGGCTATCAGCGCGTCGTGGCTGTTCGCCATCCCATGCCCTATGGCGATCTGGCGGCACAGGCGGTCCAGCGTTTTGCCGGCCATGCCGATATGGACGCGGCGCAATGCACGATTGAGGAGCGCGAAGAATACGAGCCATACGTCGATCGCGGCGCAGTGATTTTTGCCGGCGTGGATTACGAAGCGATTCTGCGCAAAGCTGAAGAGGAAGCGGATGTGATCATCTGGGATGGCGGGAATAACGATCTGCCCTTCTATAAGCCCGATTTCCACATTGTGGTGGTTGACCCGCACCGGCCAGGCCACGAACTGCGCTATCATCCCGGTGAGGCGAACCTGCGCATGGCCGATGCTGTGATCATCAACAAAATTGATACGGCCGACTCGGCGGGCATCAATACCGTGTTGAGCAATATCCGCGCCGTCAATCCGTCGGCTATCGTTGTTCGCGGCGCATCCCCCTTGTCGGTAGAAGACCCGGACGGCATCCGCGGCAAGCGCGTGCTGGTGATCGAGGACGGCCCTACGCTGACCCATGGCGAAATGGCTTATGGTGCCGGGGTAGTGGCGGCCCAGCAGTTTGGCGCGGCTGAGATCATCGATCCACGACCTTACGCAGTGCGTACTATTGCCGATACTTATCGCAAGTATCCGAACACGGGGCCAATTTTGCCTGCCATGGGGTACGGCCGCGAGCAGATAGCCGATCTTGAGGAGACGATCAATCGGGCGATGGTTGATATGGTCATCATTGCCACGCCGATCGATCTGGGGCGGCTGGTCGACATTGACAAGCCCAACCAGCGCGTTCGCTATGAATTGCAGGAGATTGGCCGGCCCGATCTGACTGACCTGCTCAAGGAGAGGTTCGGCCGCTAGAACAAGGATGCCCGCAGAGGTGAGAAGCTGCGCCGATGTTCGGGGCAGGGACCCAATCGGCCGAGCGCCGCCAGGTGCTCGGCCGTCCCATACCCCTTGTGGCGCTCAAAGCCATAACCGGGTGAACGCTCTCCTAACTCGATCATATATCGGTCGCGGCTCACCTTGGCCAGAATTGAGGCCGCGGCAATCGTGAGGCTGCGCCTGTCGCCGCGCACGATGGGGCGTTGCGGCAGTTTGCCGCTCACCAGCCGCAGTGGGCCGTCGACCAACACAGCCTCGGCCGCCGGTGACAAACTGCCCATGGCCTCATTCATGGCCTTGCGTGTGGCTCCCAGGATGCCGTGTTGGTCGATGTATTCGGCCGAAGCCGAACCAATCGCGTAAGCCACGGCAGCGTCGCAGATCAACGTATAGAGGCGTTCACGGGCTGCAGGGGAGAGCAGCTTGGAATCTCGCACTTCCGCCAATGTGGCCAGCCTATTTTCATTGCCGAGGGGCAACACCACAGCGGCAGCTACCACAGGCCCGGCCAGCGCCCCGCGCCCGGCCTCATCGACTCCGGCGACCCACACTACGCCGAATTCCGCGGCGAAGGAGCGCTCGATGTCCGGGTTGGGGGATTTCGTGGGGCCTCGGGTGGCCATCGATTATCGAGTCTTGGGGAGAGCCGGATCAGGTTGGGTACGGCGATCGTAGCGACCGGTCCAGCCATTATAGCGGATGCGCAAGACCTCGCGGATCATGTTGACCGTATCGCGCACGGGGCTCACCCGGCTGTTCTCGCCGTAGTACCAATGGACGGGCACTTCGATGATCTTGTAGCCGCGTCGCAGCGCGATGAAGAGCAGTTCCACGTCGAACGCCCAGCCGTCAATTGTTTGGTAAGGCAGGATATCCAGAGCCACGTGTCGTCGAAAACATTTGAAACCGCATTGGGTGTCCTCAAAGCCGGGAATGGCCAGCACTTTCACATAGAAGTTGAAGACCCGCCCCATGAAGTGGCGATACTGAGGCTCGTTATAGCGCATTGCGCCAGGAGCTTCGCGACTGCCGATGGCAACGTCATATTCACCGGCGAGCGGCGGCAGAAACTTGGCGATCTCTTCTACCGGCATCGAGAAATCGGCGTCAGCCATGAAGAGATATTCACCTTTGGCGGCCAGCATCCCTGCCCGCACCGCGGCACCTTTGCCTTGCGTCATCTCGTCGATGACGTGGAGGTAGGGGCGAGTAGCAGCAAATTCATCAGCGATTTTTCGTGTGTTGTCCCGGCTGTTGTTGTTGACAAGGATGATCTCGAAGGCGTATGACTGGGATTCGAGGAAAGCAAATACCGAGGGTAGCGTGTCAGGTAAACGTTCTCCCTCATTATAGGCGGGGATGATCAGACTCAGGAGGGGTGTTGGTGCGCTCATGCTGCGAATCGCCTTGCGGCCGTGGACGTGAATTTGAACTGTTCGCTCCGAATAAGGCGAAAAAACAAGTGTATCTGCCCTATAAAACCTCGTCAACCCGGCTCAGACGTGACTCCAGGGTGCGGTCATCAATGACGCGGGCAGCCTGTATTCTTCGACGTGCCGGCCACATGTGGAAAAAGCCGAGAAGTCCCGCCAGCTGACCGCGTAATCTGGCCCGGGCGGCAGGCCCGCGCCAGGCGCGCAACGCTTCGGTGCTGATGTGCCATTGTGCCCGCAGGATGTCGGCGGCATGGCGGCGCAACAAAGAGGCGGGATAGTTTTTCCAGATCACGTAGAGAAAGTTGCGTCCGTCATGGTAACTGCCGATGACGCCGCTCCCGCCGGAAGCCTTCAACTTGTGATAGACGATTGCCCCAGGCGCGTAGATGACTTCCCATCCGGCCAGATGTGCTCGCCAGGCCAGGTCGATATCCTCGCACGAGAAGAAGAAGGCATCGTCGAGGAACCCGATCTGATCCACCATAGCCCGACGATAGGCGGCCGCGCCACCGCACGCGCTGAATACCGGCTCCTCCCGATCATATTGGCCATGATCAACCTGCCAGACCCCGCGATTGCCGGGGATGCCGTTTACCCGATAGTAATCGCCGGCCGTGTGGAAATGATCGCGTTGGTCGAACAGCAGCATTTTGCCGGCGACGATGCCCGCCCGAGGGTGTCGTTCAAAGGTATTGACGAGAACTTCGATCCACCGCGGGTCGGTTTCAGTGTCATTGTTTAGCAGACACACAAACTCCCCCCGGCTGATCGCATAGCCGGCATTGCACGCTCCGGTAAAGCCGCGATTTTTGTCTAGGTCGATGAGGACGACTTCAGGGAATTCTCTGCGCACATATCCCTGCGAACCGTCGGTTGAGCCGTTGTCGACCAGGATGACCTCATGATTGGCGAATGTTTGCTGTCGCAGCGAGGTCAGACAGTCATGCAGATGTTGGCGGCCGTTCCAATGTGGAATAATGACCGACACGCGTGGGGGGCTAACGTTAGTCACGTGATTCCAGGCGCAGATAATCCGCCAGCGCATCCTGCCACGGCCGCAAGGTAATGCCGATCGCCGCGCCGTTGCGGTTGTGCAGCGCGCCGAATGGCGGTGGGCTGGACGGGCGGTTGAAGGCGCTGCTGAGGATGGGCGTATTGGTCACGCTCGTGAGTTCGGCCAGTCGCAGAATTTCGTTGGCGAAGGCCCAGCGCGAGCAAGAACCTTCATTGACGAAATGATATGTGCCATACTGCCCGGTGGTGATCAATCGAGCGATAGCCTCGGCCAGATCGACAACATAGGTCGGATTACCGATTTCGTCGGTCACAACGCGCACAGATCCGGTTTCGCGTGCGCGCCCCATGATGGCATGGATGAAATTGCGGCCGCCCGGAGCGTAGAGCCAGGCCGTGCGGACGATGTAGTAGCGGTTGAGCAGAGAGCGCACGTGCGTTTCGGCCGCGGCCTTCGACACGCCATAGGGATTACGCGGGGAGAGCGGCATCCATTCATCGTACCCGCCAGGGTTGTCGCCCGAGAAAACCTCATTGGTGCTGATATGAACCAGCGGGATATTGGCCGACTGACAGGCGAGGGCCACGTTTTGCGTTCCCAGCGCGTTGACCTTGTGCGCCAGAATCGGGTCTTTGGCGCATCCATCGACATTCGTGTAGGCCGCGCAATGGACGATCAAATCCGGGCGTGAATCACCAATAACATGATCGAAATCCTTGCGACTGGTGATGTCGACTTCCGGCAGATCGATCAGGGTTAGAGAATGGCCCGCCAGACTGTTCTGTAATGCTCGCCCCAATTGTCCCAGGGCGCCGGTGATGAGAATATGCATACACCCATAATTGTGGTTTGCCCGCCGCAAGTTGTCAATGACATGTCGACAGGTCGATGTGAAGCCGTCGGCATGTCGTCGCATGCTTGACAGGAAGTGACTTAAACTCAATACTTGGACCTTGGTATAGCTTGCCCGAGTGATATTAATGCGAATCGACGTCCTGACACTTTTCCCCGCCATGTTCTCCGCCTACCTGGACGAGAGCATTCTGCAACGTGCGCGAAAAGCGGGGTTGATCGAGTTGAACATCCACAACATACGGGACCATGCGGAGGGCAAACATCGCGTGACCGATGAACCGCCTTATGGCGGTGGAGGCGGGATGGTGCTTAAGCCGCAGCCGATCTTCGACGCCGTTGATGCGATCACCGGAGAAGCGAGTGAACGCCGTCCCCGAACTATTTTGCTTTCCCCTCAGGGAAGGCAGTTCAACCACGATGTCGCGGTTGAACTGGCAAGCGAGCCGTGGCTGCTATTTCTTTGCGGCCGCTATGAAGGCGTCGACGAGCGCGTGCGCGAACACCTGATGGATGATGAGATATCTATCGGCGATTTCGTCCTCACCGGAGGTGAGTTGGCGGCACTGGTGGTGATCGACGCGCTGGCTCGTCATGTGCCGGGTGTGCTGGGCGATGAGCATGCAGCCCAGCGGGATAGCTATGCCAACGGTCTTCTTGAGGGGCCCCACTACACGCGGCCGGAACAGTACCGTTCGTGGGTCGTGCCTGAGGTGCTTCGATCGGGCCACGCTGGACATATCGAACGCTGGCGACGCGAGCAGGCTCTTCGCCGAACCTGGGAGCGACGACCGGAGCTTTTATTGACGGCAGACCTGAGCGAGGCCGATCGACATTTCCTGATGACTCTCGCGCGCGAGATGACGGAAAACATACGGTGAATATGGACGGTAGAAGGGTAAGCGATTCGCGAGTTACATTGACCCAGGCGATGGGCGTAACCGAGGCAAACATCCTCGGCAATGTCCATGGTGGTGTTATCATGAAGTTGTGCGACGAGGCGGGAGGCACGGCCGCCATCAAGCATGCGCGGCGGCCGATGGTGACGGTGGCAGTCGATTCCATGAGCTTCCACTCCCCGGTTCATATCGGCGATCTCCTGACCGTAAAGGCTGAGGTGACCTGGGTTGGCCGCACCTCGCTTGAGACCCGGCTGATCGTGACGTCCGAAAATCTCGTCACCGGCGAGATCACGCTCACCAACACGGCCTACTATGTCTATGTCGCCCTGGATGAGGGTGGCCGTACGGTGGCGGTGCCGCGCCTTATCTGCGAGACGGAGGAGGAAAAGCGACTGTGGGAGGAAGGAGCCGACAGGCAAGCGCTGCGCCTGGAACGTCGTCGTCACGAGCGGCCGATCTCAATTGAGAAGAACGATCAATAGGGGCACATTTAGCGCTATGTCTGGCTCTGTTCGACAAACTGCCTTATTCCTGGGGCTGACGGCCATATTTGTGGGCTATTTCCTGACGTGGCTCCCCGGTCCGGCTGCGGGCTTGCAAATTATTGGCCTTGAGCTGGGCGAGTGGATTAAATTCCTGGGAGTTGGCATAAGCCGTAACTGGTTCTATCTGCCACCCATCGCGATGGGCGCGATTGTGGCCCTGCTGGCGGCCATGTGGCCGAATAATCAGTGGCGTACCTGGCTGGCCCGTTTACTGGCGATCGCGATCGCTTTGCTGGCCTTTCCGGCTATTGCGGCTATTCAGATGGAACCACGGAGCGAATGGCTGGCTCGCCTGGTCGCGATTGGTGTCGTGACCATTATGGCGATCGGCGGGGGTCTGATTCAGCGTGACGATAAGGCCATACGATGGGTGTGGTTGGCTATCGTAATAATTGCTTTTCTGGGCGGGGTTTTGCCGATGGGTCAGTATTTTCTGGTGCGGCCGGTCGTAGAAGGTATGCTAAAACAATCCCTCGGCATTGGGATCGGCATCTGGCTAAACTTGGTTGGAGCGTTGCTCATTGGCATGATCGCGCTTGACGAGATGCGCAGAGGGATAAATAAAAAAAGGCAGTCGCTGAAACAGCAACTGCCTTTTTGTTTATAGATGGTGACCGGAGAGACTTAGGACCGCATGCGGCTGTTGATGTAATAGACCGCTTCACCCACAGTCGTGATCTTTTGAGCTTCCTCGTCCGAGATCTCGCCTTCAAATTCTTCCTCAAAGGCCATGATTAGCTCAACGAGGTCGAGCGAATCGGCCTCAAGGTCTTCGCGGAAGCGCGCTTCGGTTACAATTTGGTCCTCGTCCACGCCGAGCAAATCGATGATTATCGCGCGAACCCGTTCTTCAGTGTCATTCATTGACTGCCTCTCCTTCAAGGTCATTATTTCTTGTTGCGCCGCTCGCGGCGGTCGCCTTGTTATTTATCTATTTAACAAAAATCGGGTAGACTGTTGGAAATAAATTCGCTGCAAACCCGAGTAAACCCATTCGTAACAGGCTGGAATTGTAGGACTTACAGCCAGAATGTCAAGCCCCCAGGCAGGGCGTTAACTTCGCTTCAATCTGTCAAATTAAACACGGACATTTGGGTTTAGTTGCGTTATTCCATGTCCGAATCAGGGATCTTTCGCAACTCCCCGAGTTTGGGCAACGTAGAAAGATATAGAAAATATCGCCGGTCACATTGATAGACAGATAGATACTCATTTTATTGATCGCAGAAGAACTACAGTTAGGAGATAACCATGAACGAAAAACGACTTGTCCGTGTTGAAGAAGGTAAAATGCTCGCCGGGGTTTGCACTGGTTTGGCTCGATATCTGGGCGTGGACGTGACGGTTGTGCGTCTGCTCTTTGCCTTGCTGACACTTTTTGTCGGCGGCGGTGTATTACTGTATCTCATTTTATGGCTGATTATGCCAATGGAATAAACCTCAGGGCGGATTCGATTGCCGCGCGGTGGGATTGTGCCTATACTAAGTATGGGGTGGGACGGTGGTAAGAAATTTTACCACCGTCCTTATTTTTTCCGGCGAACATTATGGAGTCACTTCTTGCATTTATTCCCGAAGACCGGCGCATCGCGCTCGCCGAGGGACGTGTCTTGCCCGACCGCACCAACGGCTCCGTGCTATTCGCCGATATTTCGGGCTTCACACCGCTGACGGCCGCTCTGGCCCAGGAATTAGGCGTTCAACGAGGCGCTGAAGAAGTTCTCAATCAGATCAACCCCGTCTACGAAGCCATCATTGCCGAGCTTCATCGCTATGGCGGCAGTGTGATGGGTTTTGCCGGAGATTCGATAACCTGTTGGCTTGAGGGTGACGACGGCCGAAAAGGGGTCGCCTGCGCGCTGGCTATGCAGACCGCGATGCGGCCGTTCGCGACAGTCCTGACCCCGGCCGGCACGCCGATCACTCTGGCGATTAAGGTCGCTGTGGCCGCGGGCACGGCTCGCCGATTCGTCGTCGGTGATCCCGATATCCAGCTGATTGACGTGTTGGCCGGCCATACGCTAGATCAGGTTGCTGGCGCCGAAAAACAAACCGCTAAAGGCGAAGTTGTTGTGGGCGAAGAAGTCGCCCGTGCGTTGGGTGACGCAGCCCGGATAACCGAGTGGCGAAAAGCGTATGACGGTAACCGGTTTGCCGTCATCGAGAGCCTCACGCAATGGCCGGAAGTTACTCCCCATTCAACCCTGCTTGATTTGACTTTACCTGAAGAAGAAGCCCGGCAATGGTCACTATTACCGGTTTACAGTCGACTGAAGAGCGGCGCTAAATTCCTGGCTGAGTTACGGCCTGCCGTCGCGATGTTTCTCAAGTTTTCCGGAATTGATTATGACGATGACGAGGACGCCGGACGCAAGCTGGATGCCTACGTGCGCTGGCTACAGGCTACCGTACAGAAACAGGAAGGCTACCTCATCCAGGTGACGATCGGGGACAAAGGCAGCTATGCCTATTTCTCCTTCGGCGCACCTCTGGCCCATGATGACGACAGCATTCGCGCGGTAGCTTCGGCGCTCGACCTGCAGCACACTCCACCTGATCTGGATTTCATCAGTGATGTTCAGATTGGGGCGAGTCGCGGTCGCGTGTGGGCCGGCGAGTGCGGCGCCAATATTCGCCATACGTACGGTGTCATGGGTAACGAGGTGAACATGGCCGCCCGTCTGATGGGCAAGGCCACTCCGGGCCAGGTCCTCGTGCGTCGACGGGTGGCCGAAGAAGCCAGGGCGTTCCAGTTCCGCCAGCTGGGCTTGATCACGGTGAAGGGCGGAGCCGAACCGATCCCGGTTGCCGAACTCGTGGGGCGCCAGCAAATTCAGGCATTGCAGAGCACCCAGTTCGAACAGCCGTTAGTAGGTCGGGAAGACGAGACCGCTCAATTGGATCGTCTGCTTGACAGCGTATTGGCCGGCAAAGGCCAATTGGTAACCGTGCAGGGTCCAACGGGCATCGGCAAGAGTCACCTCCTGGCGACTTTCCAGCAATCGGCGATTGCCAATGGCTTCCAGGTGGCCATTGGCGCAAGCCAGCATATTTTCCAATCGACGACCTACTACCCCTGGCAGCAGATCATGCGCCAAATCTTTGGTCTGAAGCTGAATCCGACCGAGCAAAATGGGGATGCGGTAGATAGTGCACGCATCGAGGCCATAGAGAATGCCCTGGCACAGATAAATCCCGATTGGAGCATTCGAGTTCCCTTGTTGGGCGACCTGCTAGGGCTATTGATACCTGATAATCCTACGACTGCTGCCTTTGATCCCAAGCAGCGGCAGCAATCCCTGTTTGCGTTTGTTGTTGAAGTGTTGCGCACCTGGTCCCGTTCTCAGCCACTTGTGATAGTTTTTGAGAACGCACACTGGATGGATGACACATCCGATGAATTATTCGAGGCAGTTGCCAGGGCAATCGCAGACGTCCCCATCATGATCATGTCGGTTGTGCGATCGGCTGCGGAAACCGGCGGTACCGCCGGCGCGGCTGCGACAGTTGAGAAACTGGACAACTATCATCTGTTGAAGCTGGCGGAACTGGGCCAGGATGATATTGAGCGATTGATAGAGAACTTGTTAGGCGGCCCGCTATCACTCCTGGGCACGCTTCTGATCTCGGCCAAGGCACAGGGTAATCCATTTTTCACCCGTGAGTTGGTTGATACGTTGCGCGAATCAAGCCAGCTTGTCCAGGTTGACGGTAAATGGATCCTTTCCGACGGCATGATTGAGACGATGCGCAAGGCGAACGTGCTGGTTCAGGAAGAGGGTGCCTGGGTGTTGGCCAAGGCGGCCGATCTGTCGACGATCAATCTGGGGATTCCTGATTCCGTCCATGGCGTTATTCTGGCCCGCCTCGATCGTCTCCCTGATTCCCACAAACCAACGATCAAGATTGCCAGCGTCATCGGTTACAGCTTTGAATTGGGTTTGGTAGCCCAGGTTCATCCGTCAAGCCCGCCAGGGTGGGCCTTGCGCGATCAGGCTGTTACATTGGAGGAGCGCGATTTTATCATCCAGGATTGGCAGGCCCATGACTCGCCGGGTCAGGACACCTACACCTTCAGGCAACAAGCTACACAAGAAGTATCCTATGAGACGCTGTTATTCACACAGCGGCGCGAGCTTCATTGTAAATTGGCCGAACTGCTTGAACGGCAAACGCCTGAAGCTGTGGGCCAGATCGCATACCATGCCTATTTGGGTGAGGATTGGCCCCGATCCCTGCGCTATCATTTGTTGGCCGGCGCGCAGGATAAGCAGCTATTCGCCAACTTGCAGAGCATCGACCATTATCGCAAGGCATTGACCAGCGCCGACCATCTGCCATCGCGGGAGACCCTTGTTCAGCGCCAACAAATTCACGCCGACCTGGGCGAACTTTTGCTGACCATCGGCCGCAATGACGAAGGGCAGGAACACCTGCTCTCGGCCCTCGATCTTGCGGAAGAACTGAACAACCCCGAAGCACAAGCTTTTGTTTGCCGCTGGATGGCTCGCGCCTACGAAGTGCGCGGTCAATATCCTCCGGCTCTGGAATGGATCGATCGTGGCCTGGCGATCCTGGGCGATAAGCTGACGCCCGCGGCGCTGGAATTGCGACTCATCGCCGGGCTGATTTTTTCGCGGCGAGGTGATTATAAGCAGGCGGGCCAGCAAGCCCTGGCGAGCATGCTCGCGGCCGAGGAGATCAATGCGCCGTCAATCGTTGCGCGTGCCCACAATTTGCTGGGCCTGATTGACCGCAGTCGGGCAAAAACGCAGGATGCCGCAGCCCATTTTGAAGAAGCGTTGGCGCTCTATCGTGAAATCGGCAATCTTCAGGGCCAGGCACAGGCACAGAACTCGCTCGCCAATGTCTACTTTGATATGGGCCAATGGACTGATGCCGATCGATTCTATCGTCAGGCAGGTCAGACATTTAGTCAGTTGGGCAACGTGTATAACCGGGTACTGGTCGATAATAATCTGGGGGGAATTGCCCTGAACCAGGGACGGCTGGATGAGGCGCTGCATTTCTATCAACGCGCGCTCGATGCCCTTTTGCAGATCGGCGGTTCACTCTGGGTTACGGGTGCTTTGCATTTGAACCTGGGCGCGACACACATTCGGAGGCATGAACTGGAGTTGGCGTTTGCCCATCTACACGACAGCCAGGAGTTATTTGAGCAAGCCAAGGTGCGTGATTTGTTGCCGGAGATGCATCGGCGATTGGCTGAGGCTTATCTGGCACAGGAGGATTTCGGTAATGCAAGAGAAGAGGCGACGCGCTCGCTCGCCATTGCCGAAGAGCTGGCTGTACCGGGCGAACAAGGCTTGACCTGGGCCGTGATAGGAGTGATCGCTGCGACCGAAGGTCAACTTGATGAGGCGGAAACATGTCTGGAGAAAGCCGTTAACCTTTTGCGTGAGGTTGGGGACGATTATGGGTTGGCATGCGCCCAATTGTCCCTGGCTGAACTATACGATGGGCAAGATCAAACCGGCTCACGAAACGATTTGTTGGCAGCCTGTAAACCTACTTTTGAGCGATTGGGTGCGACAATCGAAATAGCGCGTGCCGAGATATTAACGGACGCTTCGGCCGCTTGACGGTGCAATTGCCAACCATAAAAAAGAGGGGCTTGTTTGCCCCTCTTTTCGTTAGTTGTCGCAGGTTAAAGGCTAATCTGACCTATCGTTGGATATGGATTCCGTCGATATACGGACTCAGCCCTGCCGCGGCCGCATCCCAATAGAGACTGTAGTTGCAACTGGTCGAATACCCCAGCGAGACCGGATCGCACACGAAGATAGTCCCTCCGCCACCAAGAATCCCTCCGCCAAGGTTGAAGGAGTTGGTGACTGATAGGTAGTGATGGTTATTAATCGGGTCGATCCATAATCCGTCAATATTCTCCTTGTTTAGCCCTGCGTCTGCTCCATCGAAATGGAATGCCCAGGTTCCGGAAGTGGAATTGCCGGTTGTGTCAAACGTGAATGACAGCAAATCGCTTTTGCGCGCTTTGATGATCCCGGAGGGACGAACACCCACTGTCGCTCTGCCTCTTACACTAATGATCAACTTTCCGGAGGCGTCGATGCTCATTGCGTCGATTGCCTCGGCACGACTGGTGAGATCAACATCGGAACCATCGAAGTACATTTGGAAGCTTCCTGAGGTCGTTGCTCCCGTGCCGGTTGGGACAAAGCGAATGATGTCTTCCGGGCCAATCCGACCGATTCCGCCAATAATCAGGGCTTTGGTCGGGCTGAGCAGGATGCTGTTGTCGGATAGCATGATAAACGCCTTGACACCTGCCAATCCCAGTCCCACATCTGAGCCGTCGAAGTACATTTGCCATTGCCCTGCCGGGGTATAGCGCAAGATGTCGCTGTCGTCATAGGTGATGCCGGCCACGCTTCCCTTTCTGCTGGGGCTAACGTAGATCGTATCGTCTATAGGTGTGCTTTCCGGCGCGTTAGTGAAGGTGCAGGTGATTGACTCGTCCATATCGAGGTCGATACGAACTTGATTATTGGCGATAACCGAGGTTCCTCCATCGGGATCGTCGCAAACGATGCTGTTGACCTGCCAGCCGGTTGGCGTGTCTTCTCCGACCAGGTAGGAGCCTGTTTGCAGGTTGGAGAAAGTCTCATTGGCGCTATCATTTGGCCCCGTCACAGTTAGCGTGAACGACCCCAGATCGCCACTAAAGTTGAAAGAGCCGCTGCCGTCAGTCACTTGCTTGACGATGGTGATGCTGCCCGCTGGTGGTTCAAACGGCAAGCCCTGACCGAGGTCCAGGGATTCAATTGACAAGGTTGCGTCATGAGCGGCCGCCGACCAGTAGAGGGCGAAGGTGCAGCCGGTGATCGGCCCGCCATTTAACGGCTCACAGCGCACAATATCGGATGGCTGGAATGTCTGGCTATCGATCGTCACAGTGGAACGTGGCGTGAAGTAGACATTTCCGTTATCCGGATCGACCCATTGGGCTGAGATGCGGTTGCCGGCAAGTCCGAAGGTGTTGCCATCGAGGTACAGTTCCCAATAGCCGCTTGTCCCTGTGCCCAGCGTGTTGGCCTGGAAGAGCAGCATGGCATTGCCGCCAGTGGTGAACGATTGGCCGCCGGGGCCGGGTATGGTCGCGTTGCCGAGCGTTGTGATTACAAGCCGCCCGGCGGGTGTGAAGCTGATGCCGTTGACGGCCTCGCTGCTCGTCAACAAACCAACATCCGAGCCGTCAAGGAAAAACGAGAAGCTTCCGGCCGTGTTCTGCCCCAGCGCCACGGGTGTAAAGCGGACGATGTCTTGTGGCTCCGCCCAGCCGATTTCGGCGAGATTGGCCCGCACAGCGGGTGACAGCAGAATCGAGCCATCATCAAGCAACGAGAAGGCGTTGAGATTGCTGTTGATCCCGACGTCGTTACCGTCGAAGTAGATCGACCACGAGTCGGTTTCAGGAACGTAGGCCAGAATGTCGTTGGTGTCGTAGGTTATCCCATCGACGGTGCCTCCTGTTCGGGCCGAGACGTAAACGATGCGGCCATCGGGTTCAGGATCGACGTTCGGCACATTGACCTGGAAGTAATTGCCGTGATCGAGTACCGGGTTCACATTGCCGGCGTTATCGACCGCCTGAACGAAGTATTCGTAATCGCCCGATTTCGGAAGAACGATCGTCTTGACCGCCAACTGGGAAGCCTCGCTATAGGTCAGATCTGCTCGTGACCAGGTATTGTCGTCCAGATGGCGGTAGAGCACGACGACACGCATGACACCGGTGGCCGGCAAGAAGTCGGCCGCCGGGCTATCGGCTACGAGGGCGCTAAACGTCAGTGCCCGTCCCACTCCGGGTGTGGCGGCAACTTGCCAGATGCCGGGAGCCAGGTAGTCCGGCTCCTCGCCCGGTGCTTCATAAACAAGCAGATCTAAATCGCTATAGAGACGCATGGTGCCGACCGTCCTGGGGTCTGTTCCAGTCGAGGTAGCCCGGAACTGGCCTGGCGTGACGACGACGTTCTGTGAGTAAACACCTTGGGCAATGCTCCAGAACCGATTGATGGAGGCAGGCATGAGTGTCAACCACTGAGGTACGTCATGACGTAGCTCATCAGTGATGGTCCCGCTGTCATCGGAGAGCAGACCCATAACTACCGGATCAAAGTTTGATACGTCGTCGAACGTTCCGCCGAGCATCAGGACGCCACGGGCTACTTTGTCGGCCGAGTCGCGGTTGACGGTCGTCAGCGGCAGGACCGGCCGTTCGGCCGTCTGATAAAGGCCGTTTTGACCCTGGATCTGGTAATATCCACCGCGGCTCGTATTCTGGAGCGTGTAATCGAAACTCAGGTTGAGCGTCGTTTGATCAAGCCCCGGGACCGCAGCCATAATCGATGGCGCATTTGAAGAGGCGTTTATTTCCGCGACTCCAGCCATTGAGGTGGTAACCGAATGTGCATTGGCTTCCCCGGCCGTGCCCGGCTCAACGTCGGTCTGGTTGGGTAGCTGTATCTTCTGCATTGGCAAGCCATAGAGCGTCATTTCCGAGAGCACTTTCTCGTCGTAGACGCTGAGCGAGCCGGCGGCCAGGCTATTGTAGTATTGCTGCTTGGCTTCCATCAATGAGCCGCCGACCGATGGGTTCCCGCCGGCGTTGCTTAGCGGGTTATAGCCGAGGTGCTGGACGAAGTTGAGCATGAGTCGTTCGGAGTAGGCCAGCAGATCGACGTCACCATAGCCGAAGCCGGTGTTGCCGATGAAGGTCGCGCCTTCGCCGGCGAACATCTGCGCCCAGTCCGCCCCTGTGAAGGGCGTGCCCGGCGCGTACCAGCGATCGCTGACGTTCAGGCCGGACTGACAACCCACCGAAAAGACCAGCGTGCCGGTGAAGTCATTGGTGACCTCGTCCAACTCGTCGGCATGGACAAGATTCGTACCCGTAGCCGCGCCGTTCGGATAGAACAGCTTGTGATCGAAGTGGGAGTTTAGCGAGATCAGGTCAAAGCGCGTGCCGTTCAATGCTTGATCGCGGAAGTCGGCGCCGCTCCAACTATTGTCGATGAGCGTCGTCTGATTGTTGACCCCCCGCGCGCCCAATTCGCCGGCAACCGCGTTGGCCTGGTCGAGCAGGAAATCGTAGCCGGTGACCAGCGCGCTCTGTGGCTGGATAGTCTGATGGCCGTTCAGATATACGCCGATGATGTTCTGGATCTGAGCCGGAGATTCCACGAGTCGGCCGATAGCGAATTGCGGCAGGTACAACTCCCGTCCGAAGGCGCTAAAGGGCAGGACGGCGGCGTAGTAGTCATCGCTCAGGAAATAGCGATGATCATAAGCTGCCTTGATGGCTGGATCCAGAACCTGAGTGTAGCGGCGCTGATTGGCGACTAGCGTAGCATCGATCATGCGCCGTTGGGGGACGATCTCATCACCGCCAACGAGGACGATATACTTGAGATTGGGGTAGGCGGGTATTGCGTCATAGAGGAAATGCTTGATCGTCTGCGCCACGCGGTTGGCTGTCTGCGGGTTTTGCAATTCGGCCGCGGTGTCGTCGTCCCATTCGGCATATACGTCGTGCAGGGCAAAATCGCCCTCAAGATCCTGCACCATATCCAGGTCGTAAACCACGCCGTTGACCGTTGGATCGGCGGCCAGCGTGCCGAGCGCGGTCATGACGGCGTCGGCTTCGCTTTGGCTGTACGCTCCAACGATGCGTGCCTTGTTGGTCAGAATGATCGTCTCCACGGCGGGGTCGGTCGCCGGGGTGGCAAAATCACGCTCCGGCTCGGTTGGGTTTGTCGGCAGCGGATCTTCGGGCGTTACGGTTATATTCAGCGTGAAGGGTTGGCCCACGGCCGATTCGTCATGGGCGATGACACCCAGGAAGTATGGGCCGACAAGCTCGTGTACCAGATGCTCCACCTGCTCATTGCCGGGTGTGTTGGCCGGGCCGCTCTTGATCGACAGGGCGACAAGCGTGCCATCCACGTTGTCGTGGGCGATATCGCTGAGTTGGGCGATATCGCTGAGTTGGGCGATGTCGCTGAGTTGAGCGATGTCGCTGAGCTGGGCGATGTCGTCGAGTTGGGCCAGATCGATCAAATCGCCGATATTGGCTAACAGTGCGATATCGCTGAGCTGGGCGATATCGCTGAGTTGAGCGATATCACTCAGTTGGGCGATATCGCTCAGTTGGGCGATGTCGCTAAGTTGGGCGATATCGCTGAGCTGGGCAATGTCGCTCAATTGAGCCAGGTCACGGATGGTGCCGTCTTCGTCATTGATACCCGGCGCGAACAGGTAGAGATCATAGTCGTAATCGCTCTGCAACGATACGGAAATGCTCGATCCGGGCGTGGCGACGTAGAAGCGATACCAGTTGGGGTCGATGCTGTTGACGGCCGTATCTGTCGTGGGTGTGGTCGTTGGAATGGTGACGGCATCATTGCGGATGTTGTTTTCCAACACGATGCGCACCGTCGCCGGTTCGGAGTATGCCTCGCCGTCGTAGGCCCGATAGGTAAACGTGTCGGCTACCATCTCCGTGCCGTCGTGGGTATAGCTGAATGTGCCGTCCGGGTTAAGCGTGAAAGCTGCGGCATTCGTCGGGCCGCCGACCAATTGGGCTGTCAGCGTGTCGAGGTCGGCATCGCTGTCGTTGGTCAGGATGGATGCTGAGCCGCCCTCCAGCATCGTCACTGTGCCGCTCAAGGGAACCGAAGCTGTGTCGCCTGCTGCGATTGGTGGATTGTTGCCTTCGCCCGCGGTGACGTTGACCGTGAACGTGTCATTGCGCGAGTTGTTGCGGCCGTCGCCGGCAGTGATAGTAATATCCGCGCTGCCCGCTGCCGTGGGAGTAAATGAGATCGATGGGTTGTTGCACGAGCCAAACGAGATGGATTCGTTGGGGATGATCGCCGTGTTGGATGAGGATGCCGAGAAGGTGCATGAAAGCCCTTCGCCGAAGGTCGTATCATCGGTGTAGATGAACGGGATTGCTCCGGAAGGCGTTCCGGCAACCGCGTTCACTGGTGTATCAGGCGCGTCGATAGTGGGCGGATAGTCCACCTGCGCCGTGAATGTGCCCTGGATGCTGAGGCCGCCGGTATCCGTGGCCTCAACGGTGAAGTCGGATGAGGCAGGTACTCCCAGCGGCAGTTGGCCTTCGAGGGTCAGGATGTTTGCCCCGTCGAGGGTCGAAGAGATGGCTGTCCCGTTGGTGATAGTCAGCACGTGATAGGACAGAAGGTCAGGTCCATCTTCGGCGTCGTCAAACAGTCCGGGAAGATTGACCTGGATCGTGTTGCCGAAATCATAGGTGAGGATGAATGTATGCGGAATATCGTCCAGTACGGTTGTCGGCGGGGTGTTGGCCGGGGGTATCTCGGCGCTCTCATACGCGCCACTGTCGCAGGTAACAGAAGACACAGGTTGCGGCCGCGCGATGCTGCGCTGGTCGATTGCCGGGCATTGTGCGACGGTGCCTTTCTCCAGTGCCCCGCTGCCCGTGCCTAAAGCCATCGTTTGTGTAGATCCACCGTTGTCGGCCAATGGTTGCAGGACGGGATCGACTGTCTGCCCTGGGCAGTTGGTGCCGTTCCAGTTGATGTTGCCATCCTCATTGTCAGGGATCCCGAAACAGTTTGTGCCGGTGCCGGTGCCCTGCATGATGCTGTTGTAGATGTTCAGAGAGGCGGTTACTTCCTCGAACCAGGAATCACCTTCAACCGAGGCTGCATTGCCCGCAAAGGTGGAGTTGGTGATGGTCATCGTACCGGTGCGCGCCACAACCGCGCCGCCGTTTTGAGCGCTGTTGTTGGTGAAGGTGCTGTTGACGATATTGAACACGGCCGAATTGCTGCGGATAGCCCCACCCGAGGCGCTTTGGTTGCCGTCGAACGTACTATTCTCAATGAGAACTGTTCCCTCCGACGCATTTCCATTTGAATAGATAGCCCCTCCGGCCGTATCGCCACCGGAAGTCAGATAGCCGTTGGCTGTATTGCCGGTAAACGTGCTATCAGTCATGGTCAACGAGGTGGTCGAACCGCCCTCGACGCAGATGCCGCCGCCGCCCCAGGGGGCGCTGTTGTTGACAAAGGTATTCCTGCCGATGGTAGCACTGCTGGTTGATCCGTTATAAATGGCTCCGCCACATTCAGTCGAATTGCTGACAGAGTCGTCGCCGTCGGTCGATTGATTGCCGTCAAAGAGAACGTCGGAGATGTTCAGGATACTGTTGATGTTGGCGATGCCGCCACCCTGCCCGACCGAGGCATTCTCAACAATAGAACTGTCAAACATGTTGAGGGTTGCCGCTTCAATCTGGAGTCCGCCGCCGGTCAGGGGAGTGTTGCCGTTCCGAATTGTGACGCCACTGATCATGACGGTCATATTGCCCGCATCGGCCACACCGCTTGCGCCGGGTTGGAAGATATGGATGACTCGATCGTTGATGTAATATTCGGGTTCAATAAAAACCGTGGTTCTGCTTGCCCCCTGAATTGTCATGCCGGCTCTGATATCCAGGTCGCCGGTGATGTTATCATCCTCCTGACCTTCGCCGTTGATCTCGTCAAGGGTGTAGGTTCCAGCCGGCAGCATGACGATATAGGTATTGTATATATCGCCATTGGCCAGGCTGATGGCGCCGCGCAAGGAGCAGTCGTTAGGGGAATTCGAGCAGGCTTGAGCCTCGGCGGTGTTGTCGTCGTCGAACCGATCGACGCCAATGACCACATTATCGGCCTGCGCCGGGCGCACGCCGGAGAGAAGAGCAAAACCTGCAATCATTCCCAGAAGGAAAATCGGTTGCCATTTAAATTTGTCGGCGATGTGAGAGCGATGTAGGCGAAACATGAGAATCCTCCACTACATTACAGCTTGCATGCGAATCGACTAATCAGAATTTGTCACCTGATTGATAGAGCAACATTCCGCAATACGTACTATACACTAAAATCAGAGCGAGTTCTGTCATCTAGGCGTCATAACTCTATGAATTTTTATTAAAATGTCCTTAAATAAGGCCTCTAATAGCATATTCGTCTCTTCTTGTCGGGCAGACTGGGGGTTGATAAACTTGGTGACAATGGTTCGGCCCTTTGATCTGCGCGATCTGGCTTTGCTTCGCCGAACGGGCGAACGTGGTGTCTCGCTGCACGCGGTTTCGGCGCTGGTTGAGAACTTTCATCCCCTTCGCAGCGCAATTGTCAGTATGCTGATAGGCGGCGAGTTCCCCACTTTCGTCTGGAAACCGGATAATGGCGAAAATGCCGGGTTCATCCAGTTGCGAATACCCGCGAGTGCGACTCAGGCGTACGTCCTGTATATCAGTCCGCGATGCCAACCGCCCGCCGATGGCGCCGCGGCTATGAGTATCCCAGCCATCGATGAGGCGGCGCTTGACGAGCCGGGCTGCAGCGCCTGGCTTGCGCTGCTCGATGAAGCGGCGGCCGGCTTGGGGTCTCGCGGCGTTCATCACATCATTGCTGAGGTCGATGAACATGGCGTGGAGTTACAGGCTCTGCGGCGTGCCGGGTTCGCGATTTATACTCGTCAGGACATCTGGACCATGCGGGCCGCTGATTACAAACCACAGGCGCTTCCGAATCACCCGTTAACGCGTCGTGTCTCGACCGATGAATGGGATGTTCAGCTCTTGTATGCCAATACGGTCCCGCGTCTGGTCCAGGCTGTAGAGCCGTTGCCGATTAATGGCGAGGGCGAAGGATGGGTGCTGCGCGAGGGCGATGAACTGGCAGCGTTCGTGAATGTTCGTCGTGGCGCGGTCGCTACCTGGTTGCGTTTTTTCATCCACCCGGAGGCTGAATCGGAGGCGGCCGATATCGTAGCCGCCGCCCTGCAGGTCGCTTTTGCCAACGAATCGGAGCTTGTTTACTGTTGCGTTCGCCGTTATGAGAGTTGGTCGTCGAATACATTGGAACACGGCGGCTTTCATCTTGTCGGCAGTCAGGCCGTAATGGTCCGCCATATCGTTCAGCATTTGCCGCGATCGGTTCCTGAGGCGGCTGTGGCTTTGGAGGGACAGCGAATATCTGCATCTTCTCCGATAGTTCGAAATTTCAGGAAGGCGAATCATAAGAATGGAAGCCTCTAGGTCACGAGGTTCTTTACAGGCAGAAATGGATTCTATACAGTCGCACGAAGACTTACGCACATTACTATCGGCCCTGCCCGGCAGTATTCGCATGGCGGTGGAGGAGGCCGGCCGTGAGGACGAGCTGCTTGAGATCGTCATGGATCTCGGCCGTTTGCCCACCGCCCGATACGTCGATGGTGAGCGCATCCTGCGGGATACCGAAGTTACGCACGAGGAGATTGCGCAGGTTGTCAATGGCATTGGTGACTTTGACGATGATAATCGGGCCGGTATTGCGCGCACATTGCACCGCATCTCCGGCATTCGCAATCGCCATCGCCAGGTTGTCGGCCTGACTTGCCGCGTGGGGCGAGCAGTTTATGGGACGATCGATATTGTCGAGGATATCGTCACCCAGGGACATAGTATTCTCATCCTGGGGCGGCCCGGAGTGGGCAAGACGACGATGCTGCGCGAGATGGCCCGTATTCTGGCTGAATCGAAGCGGGTTATTATCGTCGACACCAGCAATGAAATTGGAGGCGATGGGGATATTCCCCATCCGGCGGTTGGCCGCGCGCGGCGAATGCAAGTGCCTAGCCCGGCACATCAGCATGAAACCATGATCGAGGCGGTCGAGAACCACAACCCCGAGGTGATCGTGATCGATGAAATCGGCCGCGAACGTGAAGCCGAAGCGGCGCGAACGATCAACGAACGTGGCGTCCAGCTAATCGGCACAGCCCACGGTAATACGTTGGAAAACCTATTGCTGAACCCGACCCTTTCCGATCTGGTAGGGGGTATTGAGAGCGTCACTCTTTCCGACGAGGAGGCACGTCGTCGCGGCACGCAAAAGACCGTCCTGGAGCGCCGCGCGCCGCCGACATTTGATGTGCTGATCGAAATGCAGGATCGTCAGCGATTATTGGTGCATAGCGATGTGACAACGTCGGTAGATGCCATGTTGCGCGGCGAACCGGTCCATGTGGAGTTGCGTTATGCAGACGATGAGGGCGCGATTCACACGGAGCGACAGGCCCTCGTAGTTACATCCGCGGCCGTCACCGGCCGGCGCGGAACTACGCCCGGCTCTCGACAAGGACGTGGCGGGCGCGAGATTCGGGCCATCGGCGAAGGCGCGCCACGAACTGAAGACGGGGATCGCGCAGCTTATCTGCCGCCTACCCGCCTTTCTGGTGGGGCGACGAATGAACCGGCTGCCGGTCGTCCGACGCCGGCTGCCTCTTCGACCTTCGACAATAGCCCGAGCAGCAGTAACGGCAACAGCGGCCGCAAGATACGGGTGTATGCTTATGGGGTGGCCCGAAATCGTCTGTATCAGGCGGCCAAGCATTTGGGCGTGAAGCTGAATGTCGCCGAAACACTGGAGGAAGCCGACGTGCTCGTGACGCTTAAGAGCTATTATCGGAAGCGTCGCCGCCTCATCAATGATGCCGAACAGCATAATGTGTCGGTCTATGTCTTGCGGGCCAATACGGTCAGCCAGATGGAGCGCTTTCTCATTGAGGCGTTGGGTCTTGAGGTGGCCCAACCGTCGGACCCTTTTGAGTTGGCGATAGCCGAGACTGAGCGGGCGATCTCCCTTGTGCAGTCGGGGCAGTCGAGTATGGATCTGCGGCCGATGGGCGCGGCGATTCGGCGCTATCAGCACGAGATGGTGCGCCAGGCCAACCTGGTTTCGCATAGCTATGGTAAAGAGCCTTATCGCCATGTCCGGGTCTTTAACACGCCACGTAATGGATAACGTCATGTTTATCACGTTCGAAGGGCCGGAAGGCAGCGGGAAATCGACCCAGATTCGATTGCTGGCCGAGTTTCTGCGCGCTCGTGGACTCTCCGTCGAAGTAGTGAGAGAGCCGGGGGGGACTCCGATCGGCGATCAGGTTCGGCATGTATTGCACGATACGGCCAACACCGCGATGTCGCCGGAGGCAGAGGTATTGCTTTACTCGGCCTCACGAGCCCAGCTTGTGTCGCAACGCATTCGTCCCTCGCTGGCCGCCGGCCGGGTTGTCCTGTGCGATCGTTATGCCGATAGCACGATGGCCTACCAGGGATATGGCCGGGGGCTTGATCTGGGCATGTTAGCTGCATTGACCGAAATTGCCACAGGTGGTCTGAAGCCTGATTTGACTTTGTTGCTCGATTTGGATGTATCGGCGGGATTATCGCGCCGACGCGTTCGGGGCGAGGAGATGAATCGGCTCGATTTGGAGGCTGTGGCTTTTCATGAACGCGTTCGCGAAGGGTATCGATTGCTGGCCAACGCCGATCCGGAGCGGTGGGTGCGGGTTCAGGCTGACCGACCTGTGGATGTGGTAGCGGCCGATATTCGCGAGGCCGTTCTTGCGCGCTTGCCGGTTGCTGCCCGGTAAAATAATGTTCATCATCCCTGGTTGATGGGCGAAAACCATTGCCTTGCTTGATGGTAGTGCCGACCTTTTTCGGAAAAACCGGCACCGGGCACTCAATGGATTTGGCAGGTTCCCAATACTCTGATCAGCTCATGCGATCGTCCAATTCCTCGCTCATTTGACAACCCAATTCACCATTTTGGCAATTGCTGCTACAATTGTTCCATTATATGGAGCGACTTGAAGATTTTATCGGTCGCGCCATCGAACAATATGATGAATATAAGCGCAATTATGGAGAATGAAGATACTGTGTCGGATAGCTTGTATAGCTGCGATACCTATCCGCTCCTTCTGATACTATCCGGGCCGTCCGGCGTGGGTAAGGATACTGTTGCCCGGAGATTAATTGAGCGCCGCCCCGAGAACTTCTATTTTGTCGTCACGGCTACGACGCGGCCGCCGCGCCCCGATGAAGTTCATGGCGTGGATTATTTGTTCGTTAGTAACGATGAGTTCGCTCACATGATCGAGACCGATGAACTGCTGGAACACGCCATCGTCTATAACGACTATAAGGGAATACCCAAGCAACAAATTCGTGACGCCCTGGCGAGCGGCCGCGACGTCATCCTGCGCGTGGATGTCCAGGGCGCACACACGGTGCGCAGCCTCGTTCCCAATTCCGTTTCCGTTTTTCTGACCACGCGAACGGAACAAGGACTCGTCGATCGCTTGCAGCATCGCAAGCAAGATACGGCCGAGGGAATGGCCCTGCGCACGGCGACCGCACGACAGGAGATGAAGCGGATTCGGGAGTTTGATTACTGCGTGGTTAACCCCGAGGGACAGCCGGACATAGCCGTCGATCAAGTTTTAAGTATCATTGATGCCGAACATAGCCGCGTTAATCAGGAACCGGTGGAGCTTTAGCTGAAAACACCTTTTCTAATCGCGAAAATATGTTAAAACCCTGTTGTGTTGCGAGGGATTTGTTGTCTTTGGCCGAAACAAGGGAAGCAAATTACCGCGTGTGTTGGCAACTGTTTTTTATTGAGAAGGAGAAGAGATATGTGGATTAAGAAGTTTGCTCTATTGTCCATCCTGTTGTTGTCGCTGGCGCTTGTGGCCTGTGGCGGCACTGGGGCTACGACGCCCGCGGCTACGGAAGCGCCGGCCGGGGCGGAATCAGGTGAGGCGAGTGCGTTGCCGGATCTGGGTGGCCGCGAGATCACCGTCGCCGTAGAGAACGCTTATTTGCCTTTCAACTACATCGATCCCGCGACCGGTGAGCCGGCAGGCTGGGATTATGATGCGATTCGGGCGATTTGCGACTTGTTGAACTGCAAGCCGGTTTTCACTGAGGCGGCATGGGAAGGCATGATCCAGGCCGTGGCCGATGGCCAATATGACATGGCCGCCGACGGCATCACCATCACTGATGAGCGTGCCCAGATCGTTGATTTCTCCGATGGGTATATCAACATCGACCAGCGTTTCCTGGCTCGCATCGACGAGGATCGGTTCGATTCGATTCAGGCTTTCATCGATAACCCCGAATTAATTCTGGGCACCCAGACGGGCACGACCAACTTTGAGACCGCTTCCGGCATTCTGCCGGCGGATCGCATCCAGGCTTTCGAGCAGTTCCCGTTCGCCGTTCAGGCCCTCATCGCCGGTGATATTGACGCCGTGATCATCGATGAGACTGCCGGCCTGGGCTATCAGGGTGCGAATGCCGACGCGTTGAAGCTTGTTGGCGATTCGCTCTCCAGCGATCAGCTGGGCTTCATCTTCCCGAAGGGCAGCGATCTGGTGGCCGCGTTCAATGCCGCGATGGTTCAATTGCAGGCTAACGGCACGATGGCGACGCTGGCTGAGAAATATTTCACCGACGCCTTCACCATTACCTACGATGACCTTGAGTAGTTTCTGAGAGCGGTCGTTGCCAGACAACGGCCATGTTTTCACGGTTGCATTGCAAAAGACGCCACAGATTTCTTGTGGCGTCTTTTCATTTGGCGCAGTCAGTGTATCATTGCGCCGTCTGCCAAAATATTGGTGTGGTGGGAACGTTAAAATGGTGGAGGTTTGATGACAGGCGAGATACAGACCAACCTGAACAATAACAAGGATCAGGACAGCCGATTCAGTGTGAGAGAATTCCCGTGGTGGCTGGTTGCCATCATCGGTTTCCTTCTGTTGATGCTGCTGCTCATCATGACGAACCCGGATTACAACCGGGCATTCAACTTTATCAAGGGAGGCTTCGGCGGCATCGCTGGCTTCCAGCAGGGAGGACTGGCGGGTTTCATCGGGACCGGCATCACGATCACGATTTATACCACTCTGGTCGCCTTCGCCATTGCGCTTGTCATCGGACTTCTCGCCGGGTTAGGTCGCGTCAGCACGAATGTTTTCGTGCGTAACATCGCCATCACCTACATCGAATTTATCCGCGGCGTGCCAACGCTGGTGCTCATTTTTACGGTTGCGTTCGTTATCGTGCCGAGCGTGTCGAGTGCAATCGGCATTTCCGGTCAGAGTATCTCGACCAATGCGCGTGGTATTACTGCGCTGGCGGTCATTTATGGCGCGTTCCTAGCTGAGGTTTTTCGTGCGGGTATCGAATCCGTGCCGGCCGGGCAGACGGAGGCAGCGCGATCGTTGGGGCTGAATGGTCGCCAGGCCATGCGTTACGTCGTCCTGCCGCAGGCGGTCCGGAATGTATTACCCGCCCTGGGAAACGATTTCATCGCCATGTTGAAGGACTCATCCCTGATCTCTGTATTGGCTGTCCGGGATATCACCCAGATGGCTCGTCTCCACGCCGGCAGTACCTTCCGCTTTCGCGAGAGCTATCTCGTCCTGACGTTTCTCTATCTATCCATGACCATCGCTCTGAGCTTGATCCTGCGTTGGTATGAGAAGAGGTTGCGACAAAATGCAAGATAACATCACTGAAACCAGTCCAATGACGACCAATCGTGTTCTGGGTGACGACATTATCGTTATCGATAATCTGTACAAGATTTTCGGCAGCGTGATGGCGGTCTGTGGGTTTAGCCTGACCGTTCGTCAAGGTGAGGTTGTTGTTATCGTTGGCCCCAGCGGTTCAGGCAAAAGCACGGTATTACGCTGCATCAATCATCTTGAGGTGCCGTCCGATGGCTCGATCCATGTCGATGGAGTGCATCTGGAGGACAAAAAGACCAATATCAACGCGGTCCGGGCGGAGGTTGGCATGGTGTTCCAGCAATTTAATCTGTTCGGTCACCTGTCCGTGCTGGATAACATCACCCTTGCCCAGCGACTTATTCGCAAGCGCAACAAGCAGGAAGCTGAAGAAATCGCCATGGAGCAGTTGCGGCGCGTCGGCATTCCGGAAAAGGCTAACGCATTTCCCCGACAATTGTCCGGCGGGCAGCAACAGCGTGTAGCCATCGCTCGCTCGCTGGCGATGAATCCGAAGATCATGTTGTTCGATGAGCCTACCAGCGCACTTGACCCGGAGATGATTAAAGAGGTGCTGGACGTCATGCTCGATCTGGCGCGCGGCGGTATGACGATGGTCGTCGTGACGCACGAGATGGGTTTTGCCCGCTCGGCCGCCGATCGGGTCGTGTTCATGGATCAGGGCTGTGTGGTGGAAATGGCCGCACCTAAGGTTCTGTTCAGTGATCCCAAACACGAGCGGACCAAGTTGTTCCTGAGCAAGATCATCAGCCACTAGCTGTGGCGGTTACTCATGGCCCATGTTGGTGTTGGTCTTTCGCAGGGATAAGGTGGGGTAGCCTGCCCGAAAAGGGGTAAAATCGATCCTGTATGGATCTTTCAGTCATTGTTGTGTCCTACAACACGCGTCAGTTGCTGGATGAATGCCTCAGCTCTCTTTATGCGGCCGATGCGCCGGACGGTGGCTTTGAGGTCATCGTCGTCGACAACGCCTCTGTTGATGACAGCGCGGCGATGGTGACGGCCGAGTATCCACAAGCAACCCTGATTGTCAGTGATGTGAACCTCGGCTTTTCGGCGGCGAATAATCGTGGTACGGCCGTAGCGACGGGAGAGTATTTGCTGTTCCTCAATTCCGATACGGTAGTCGGACGGGATGCGCTCACAAAGCCACTGGCATTCATGCAGGAGAACCCGCGAGTCGGGGCGCTGACGGTGCGACTGGTATATCCGAATGGGGAGCGAGATCCCGATAATCATCGCGGGTTCCCCACGCCGTCCAACGCCTTGTTTCACTTCACAGGCCTCAGCCGGCTGTTCCCCAACAGCCGACGATTGAACGGTTACTTCAGGAACTTTGAGGACTTCTCGAAGATTCACGCCGTACCCGTGATTGCCGGGTCGTATATGATGGTGCCGCGCTCTCTTGATCGCCGGCTCGGTGGATGGGATGAGACGTACTTTTTTTACGGCGAGGATATCGATTACTGCTATCGCATTTATGAGGCCGGATACGAGATTATTTATTACCCCCTCGTCGAAGTGTTGCATTACAAAGGAGCCAGCTCCGGCTTGCGCAAAGAGTCGGCCGACATAGCCCGACCACCCAAAGAGACTCGCGTCAAGGTTGCTCGCGAATCGGTCCGCGCCATGGAGCTTTTCTATCAGAAATTCTACAAAGACAAGTATCCGCGTATCTTGACGGCTCTGGTTCTTGCCGGGATTCGACTTCGCGGGCAGGTGCGCATTCTAAAGCATCAATTGACATAATGTAAATTATTCTTGCTTCCATATGGAGAGGTAACTGTGGCGAAGATAGCATTTATCGGTGCGGGAAGTACGGTTTTTGCCAAGAACTTGCTGGGGGACATCCTCAGCTTCCCCGAATTGGCCGGATCGACGATCTACCTGCATGATATTGACGAAGCTCGTTTGCGCAGCTCCGAAATTGTAGCCAATCGGGTGGCCGGCGCGTTAGGAGCAAAGCCCCGGATCGTCGCCGGTATGGATCGTCGTCGGGCGCTCGATGGGGCGGATTATGTGATCACCATGTTCCAGATCGGGGGGTATAAACCTTCGACGGTGATTGATTTCGAGATTCCCAAGAAGTATGGCTTGCGGCAGACCATCGCCGACACACTGGGTATCGGTGGAATCATGCGTGGCTTGCGAACCATTCCCGTTCTGCTGGATATGTGTCGCGAGATGGATGAGCTATGCCCGGATGCCTGGTTGCTCAACTACGTGAACCCTATGGCGATGAACTGTTGGGCCGTAAATCGGGCAACGCGAATCAAGAATGTCGGGTTGTGTCATAGCGTGCAAGGGACGGCCGAACAGTTGGCCCGTGACATCAAGGTGCCGATCGAGGAGATCAATTACCTCAGCGCAGGGATCAATCACATGGCTTTCTATCTGCGTTTCGAGCGCGACGGTGAAGACCTGTATCCCTTAATTCGCCAGGTCGCCGCGAGCGATCAGGTGCCGGACTGGAATCGCGTGCGTTATGAAGTGTTCCGGCATCTGGGGTATTTCGTCACCGAATCGAGCGAACATTTTAGCGAATACGTCCCCTGGTTCATCAAACGCGATCGCCCCGACCTGACTGAGAAGTTCAATATTCCGCTCGATGAATATATTACCCGGTGTGAGAATCAGATTGCCGCCTGGGAAATGATGCGCGTCTATCTGGAAGATGAGTCGGTTGAACTGTCCGTCGAACGCACCCACGAGTATGGGGCCTATATCATCCATAGCCTGGAGACCGGAACGCCTCGCGTTGTTTACGGCAACGTGGCCAATAACCATCTAATCGAGAATTTGCCGGTTGGGTGTTGCGTCGAGGTTCCCTGTCTGGTCGATGCAAATGGCGTCCAGCCGACCCACATCGGCGCCTTACCGCCGCAGCTGGCCGCAGCCATGCAAACGAATATCAATGTGCAGGCTTTGACCGTTGAGGCCGCCTTGACCGGTAATCGGGAGCATATCTACCACGCGGCGATGATGGATCCGCACACGGCGGCCGAACTGGACCTGAACCAGATTCACAGCCTTGTCGATGATCTGATCGCGGCTCACGGCGACTGGTTGCCCGATTATCACGGGAACGCCGCGTAACTTGTTCGGCTGTCTTTAGGGAGAATGCGCCGGGCCTTGCTGAGCGACGGTGATCTCGATCGGCCCAAACATGCGTGTCTGGAAGGCCTGGGCCTCACGCCGTTTAATAAGCTCCAATAGTGCCAGAAGGGAAACCGAGATCTCTGTCCGGTCATGGAGATTCGTCAGAATGTCGGTGAACAGAAAGGGTCGGCCGCGATCCAGGGAATGGCGGAATTTGCCCATCTGATCCTCGATAGTGATCTCGCGCGGGCGAGCGACATCCAGCGATTCCTCCATCGTCTCCACCCGGGCCAGCACAGCCTGCATCGCTTCTTCCAGGAGCGTCTCGGCATCCACGCCGGAGAGATCAAGATGCCCTTCGATGCGGGGCGGTGGGGCTACCCGCAAATAGGTTCGCAGACCGCGCTGCTGACGCTGATCAAGCCACTTGGCGGCGTTCTTGAAGCGCTTATACGTCCTTAACTGACGCAAGAGCGCTTCAGCGGGATCTTCTTCCTCTTCGCCGTCCGTGAGAACGATTGCCGGTCGGGGCAGCAAAGCGCGACTCTTGATCAGCAACAATCGCGCGCCGATGCTGATGAAGTCGATCAATCCCTCGATTTGGCCATCGCCCATCTGCCGTATTTGAGTCAGATATTGACCTGTCACCTGGACCAGCGAGACGGCCGTAATGTCCAGCTCTTCTCGATCGATTAGATGGAGCAAGAGGTCCAGCGGGCCGTTAAAGACGGGGAGTTCAACCCGGTAGGTGCTCATCGGGGGCGCATCACACAGTAGACAAAGCCGTTCATTTGCACAAGATCCGTCGTCTCATATCGTTGACCAATCATATCCAAAACAGGGCCGGGATAGAATTGAGCACGCAGAACGACTGTGTCAAATTTCTGTTCGTCCAGCATCCTGATCATCTCGGTCAGATCGACGGCGTTGTTGTTGTAGAGGTTGAGCAGTTGGGTAGGGTTGGTCACCACATCGCGGCCGATAAACAGATTGAAGCCCGCGTCTTCGCCGAAGGCAGGGGTGTTGCCTTTGGCGATTAGCGCGGCGATCTGTTTTCCGGCGGCTGTGTCGGCGGCGTTGGGTGGCCTGCCCAGCAACGAGACACCGGCCCGATCGACATAGGGGATGCTCTCCGGGAGCCGA
>DAOMSB010000015.1:0-40774 GCA_035446145.1 Promineifilum sp. (SeqCode)
TCGCCCACGGCCCCAACGCTTTCATCTTCGCCCGTCTGTTTTTGGCATTGGAAGCCGAAACCCCTTGACATTCAACTCGACTTGAAGGTGTATCATCCATGTAGCGCCGGTTTCTTAACCGGCGAGTTGGAATATTGAATCCGGCTATTGTTATGAATACACCTGATACCGAACTACGTTTCAAAATCACCGGCATGGACTGCGCCAGTTGCGCCAAATCCATCGAGAAGGGCGTCGCGGGGCTGCCCGGCGTTGAAGGGGCGACGATCAACTTCACCACCGGCACCCTGCGCGTCGCCGGCGCGGCCGCCCCCGAGCGCGTCGTCGCCCGCGTGCGCGAGTTGGGGTATGACGTGGCTTTGGGAGAAGGGGAGAAGGGGAGAAGGGGAGAAGGGGAGAGTGGCGGCCATGCTCACCCGGATCACGAGTCTCCCGCACAGAAATCTGGCGGCCTGATCAGTTACCTCTGGAACCGCACCGACACGCGCCTGGCCTTGCTGGCCGCGCTGCTGGTTATCCCCGGCATTCTGTTCGATGAGCTGCTGCCCGGCCTGGGAATCGAGTCGCCCGTTTTCGCCGCCATGTCGGTGCTGGCGATGATCATCGCCGGATACCCTGTCGCCCGGAGCGCGCTGACCAACCTGCGCATCAATCGCGAGATCACCATCAACCTGCTCATGACCATCGCCGCCGTCGGCGCGGTCATCATCGGCGCCTACACCGAGGCCGGGCTGGTGATGGTTCTGTTCGCCCTGAGCGAGGGGCTGGAGGGCTACACCGCCAACCGCGCCCGCGACGCCATCGGCAGCCTGTCGGAACTGGCTCCGGCCACGGCTACGGCCGTCCGCGACGGGGTGGAAACGCCCATTCCCGTCGAGGCGCTGCGCGTGGGCGACCATATCGTCGTGAAGCCCGGCGAGCGTCTGGCGATGGACGGCCGCGTGCTGGCCGGTGTGTCGGCCGTCAATCAGGCGCCCATCACCGGCGAGAGTCGCCCGGTGGACAAGGCCGCCGGCGACGAGGTGTTCGCCGGCAGCGTTAACGGCCACGGCGCGCTGGAGGTCGAGGTGACCCACCTGGCTGAGGACAACACCATCAGCCGCATGATTCGTCTGGTGGCCGACGCTCAGGAGGGCCGCGCCCCGGCCCAACGCTTCGTCGACCGCTTTGCCCGCGTCTACACGCCGCTGGTGGTCTTCATCGCCTTCCTGGTGGCGACCATCCCGCCGCTCTTCTTCGGCGAACCGTTCTGGAATCCCGCGCCGGACGTGCAGGGCTGGTTCTATAAGGCGCTGGCCTTGCTGGTCGTCGCCTGCCCCTGCGCGCTGGTCATCAGCACGCCGGTGACGCTCATCAGCGCCATCAGCAACGGCGCGCGTCAGGGCGTCCTCTTCAAGGGCGCGGTATTTCTGGAAGAGTTGAGCCGCGTGCGGGCTATCGGCTTTGACAAGACGGGCACGATCACCCGCGGGCAGCCGGCGGTTGTGGGCGTTCATGCGGCGGACTGCGGGGAAGAAATTACGAATTACGAATTACGAATTACGAATGGGGAGATCGGCGGTCAGGCTTGTGAAGCCTGCGACGACGTGCTGGCTTTGGCCGCGGCCGTGGAGCGGCGCAGCGAGCATCCCTTGGCGGGGGCGGTGATGGCTGAGGCCGACGCTCGCGGGGTCAGCGGTCGCTACGCGTCGACCGACGTGGCCGCGCTAACCGGCCGCGGCATCAGCGGCCAGGTCAACGGGCGCACCGTCACCGTCGGCAGCCACGCTTTCTTCGAGGACGACGCTACGCATGACCCCTTCCATGATCGCATCGCCGCCGCCGACGCCCAGGGGTTGACGACGGTGCTGGTGAGCGAGGATGATGCCTATCGCGGCTACATCGCGATGGCCGACACCACGCGGGCAGGTGCGGCCGAAGCGATGGCCGATCTGTCGAAGATGGGCATCAGTTCGCTGGTGATGCTGACCGGCGACCACGCCGCCACGGCCGAGCGCATCGCCGCCGAGGTGGGGCTGACTGACGTTCGCGCGAGCTTGCTTCCGGCCGACAAGGTGGCCGCCGTCGAGGAGTTGCGCGCGAAGTACGGCAATGTGGCCATGGTCGGCGACGGCATCAACGACACGCCCGCGCTGGCCGCGGCTTCGGTCGGGCTGGCGCTGGGGCGCACGGCACAGGCGCTGGAGACGGCCGACGTGGTGCTGTTGGGCGACGATTTGCGGCAGCTGCCGTTCGCCGTCCGTCTGGCGCGCATGGCCATGAACACGGTGCGCGTCAATGTGGCGCTGAGCATCGGCATCAAGGTCGTGTTCTTCGTGCTGGTGCTGATCGGCAGCGGCAGCATGTGGATGGCCGTGCTGGCCGACCTGGGCACATCGCTGCTGGTGACGGCCAACGGGATGCGGCTGTTGCGGCGGCCGAAGCTGGAGCTGGGGGCGGGGTAGCGGTCTGCCTGTGGCGCTACCTGTCAGGTTGCGTTCCGCAGATCAACAAGCTGGACAGCTTGTTCTACATCCCTGCGATGTCGGTTGATTTCATTCTGCTTTCGGATTATAATCTTACAAAATTCTTACCGAGGCGAGCCGCATGGAAACGACCAAGCTATCGAGCAAAGGACAGATCATCATCCCCAAATGGCTGCGCGACGCCTATCGCTGGGATGCCGGACTGGAGTTTGTCGTCATCGACACCGGCGAGGGTATTTTGCTGCGGCCCAGCCGGCCGTTTGAGCCGGCGACCCTCGACGAAGTAGCCGGAAGCTTGCCTAGTAGCGGTAAATCGCGCACCGTCGAGGAGATGGCGGCCGATCTACAGCGGGGCATTCGGGAGGCACGGGATGATCGCGGTTGATACCAACGTCGTCGTGCGGCTGCTGGTGCTCGACGATCCGGAGCAATCGGCGCAAGCGCGTGACCTGTTCGCCGCCGAGCAAATCTTTATTCCCGACACGGTCGTTCTGGAAACGGCCTGGGTGCTGGCCTATAGCTACGAACTGGGCAAGGATGCTATCGCCGTCGGACTGCGGCGACTGTTCGGACTGCCGAACGTGCATCTGCGGGACGCGGCCGAGATGGCATTGGCGCTGGAATGGTACGGCCGCGGCCTGGATTTCGCCGACGCGCTGCACCTGGTGCAATCGGCCCACTGCTCCCGGCTGCTGACGTTCGACCGCCGCTTCGTTGCCCGCGGCGCGGGGATTAGTGGGGTGGCTGTGGCGTTGGTGGGTTGACGTAGAACAAACTGTCCAGCTTGTTTCTTCCCCCAGACAGGAATGCCTGCTCTACAGTTATTAACCATTTCACCCAATTTGCGATAGCATTACCCTCATACACCGCAGGCAAGGAGATACCCCTCATGGCACTTACCCACGTCCCCACCCGCAGCGAAGTCGATCCCCGTCACACCTGGAACGCCGAAAGCGTTTTTGCTACCGTCGATGAGTGGGCGGCCGAATTGGCGGCCCTGTCGGCCGGATTGGGCGAGCTTGACCGCTTCAAGGGCCATCTGGGCGACGGCCCCGACGTGCTGGCCGACGCGCTGGAGAGCACGCAAGCCTATGGTCAACGTGTCGAGATGCTGCTGATCTATACCGCGCTGACTGAGTCGGTCGACCGCAGCGATCAGGCGGCTACCGTTCGCGCCGGGCAGGCGGGCAGCCTCTATGGGCAGGTGGCGGGGGCCACGGCCTACATCGAGCCGGAGCTGCTGGCCATTGGTCAGGACCGGTTGACCGAATGGGTCGCCACCGAGCCGCGCCTGAGCCAATATGCCCACTACTTCGACACCCTGTTTCGTCGCCAGGCTCACGTGCGCTCGTCGGAGGTGGAAGAGGTGATTGGGCTGGCGGCCGATGCGTTCGGCGGCACGCGCTCCACTTTCTCCAAACTGACCGACAGTGATTTCAAGTTCCGCCCCGTCACTTTGCCCGGACAGGACGATCTTCCCGTGACACAAGGGACGGCCGGTGATTTGATCCAGTCGCCCGATCGCGACGTGCGGCGCATCGCCTGGGAGAACTATCACGACCAGTACCTGGCCTACAAAAACACGTTGGCCGGCAACCTGTCGGCGTCGATCAAGCAGAATGTGTGGCTCTCTCGCGTGCGGCGTTATGAGTCCACGCTCGATATGGCGCTCTACGATGACAACATTCCGTCCGCAGTCTTCCATAATCTGCTCGACACGTTCAAGGCCCATCGTTCGGTCTGGCATCGCTATTTCGACGTGCGTCGCCGCGCGCTGGGCGTGGAGTCGCTCCATACCTACGATATCTGGGCGCCGCTGACGACCGACAAGCCGGCCGTCCCCTACGAGCAGGCGGTGGAGTGGATCACCGCGGCGCTGGCTCCGCTGGGCGATGCGTATGCCGGGCAACTGCGGCGTGGCTGCCTGGATGAGCGCTGGGTCGACATCTACCCCAACGAGGGCAAGTCGTCGGGCGCGTTCTCGTGGGGATGCCAGGGCACCTATCCGTTCATTGTCATGAGCTACACCGATGACGCCAACAGCATGGGCACGCTGGCCCACGAGTTGGGCCACTCGATGCACTCGTTCCTGTCCTGGGAGAACCAGCCTCACATCTATTCCAACTACTCCCTGTTCGCGGCCGAGGTGGCGTCGAATTTCAATCAGGCCATGCTGCGTGCCTATTTGCTGGAGCAGGACATCGACCGCCAACTCAAAATCGCCGTGCTGGAAGAGGCAATGAGCAATTTCCATCGCTACTTCCTGGAGATGCCTACGCTGGCCTTGTTTGAGCTGGAGATGCACCGGCGGGAGGAACGCGGCCAGGGACTGACGGCCGACGACATGATCGCATACATGGCCGACTTGTTCGCCGAGACCTATGGCGACGCGGCCGCCGTGGACCCGCAACGGGACGGCATCCGCTGGGCGACATTCGGCCATCTCTACGCCGATTACTACGTCTACCAGTACGCCACCGGCATCTCCGGGGCCAACGCGCTGGCCCGGCGCGTGTTGTCGGGGCAATCGGGCGCGGCTGCGGATTACCTCGGCTTCCTCAGCGCCGGGGGTTCGCGCTATCCGCTGGAGGCGCTGCGCTCGGCCGGGGTCGATCTGACGCAGCCCGCGCCGGTCGAGGCGGCGTTTGAGGTGCTGGGCGGGTTGATTGACAAGCTGGATGCTCTTGTGAATTAGTAGATGCTCGGCGGGGTAAATGATCACGCCCGGCGATTATCAGATATATCAACCCCGTCCGGCGCGTCCGTCCATGAGGCGATCCCCTGCGCGCATCGTCGTTGTCGGCACAACCGGCTCCGGCAAGAGCACCCTGGCCGAGCGGCTGGCGGCGCGCATTGGCGGCGATTTTGTTGATCTCGACGCGCTGAACTGGGGGCCGGACTGGACGCCCGCGCCCGTCCCGGAATTTCGCGAGCGGGCCACGGCCGCGCTTGCCGCTGAATGCTGGGTTGTGGCCGGCAACTACAGCAAGCTGCGCGACATCGTCTGGGGCGCGGCCGACACGCTCATCTGGCTCGACTACCCCCTGCCGCTTGTCCTCTGGCGCCTGCTGCGCCGCACGATCCGCCGTGTTGCCACCCGCGAGGAGTTATGGAACGGCAATCGCGAGCGTTTTCGGGAGCAATTCGCCAGTCGTGAGTCTTTGTTTCTCTGGGCCATCAAGACCTACAGCCGACGACGCCATGAGTATCCGGCCGCGCTGGCGCTGCCGGAGTACGCTCATTTGCGCGTGCTGCGCTTTCGTTGGCCGCGGCAGATGGAGCGGTGGTTCAATTCGATGAGTAATCGTTGAAGGGACTGTAATGGCTTGTATGTGCTATAATGGGTTTACTGAAGGTGAGCGTATGACTGCAGCAACCATTGAGATCGAATTGGATGAGCGGACTGCCGATGTCTACACTAATGCCTCGCAAGATGCCCGAGAGAAACTTCGCGTGTTGTTAAGTATTTGGCTACAAGAGTTCGAGGATGAAACATCTGATTTGGGCCAACTCATGGACGAAATCAGTGAAAACGCTGTCTCGCGCGGCCTAACGCCGGAAATCCTGGAATCCCTATTACTAGATGAAGGGTGAACGGCGGTTCGTTTTCGACACGAATTCGGTCGTAAGTGCCCTACTGCTTAAGCAATCAGTTTCTCGGCAAGCTTTCGATCGTGCGCGAAGGCTCGGCGTATTGTTGGTTTCACTCGAGACCCTATCAGAGCTATCCGAGGTCCTGCATCGAGCAAAGTTTGACAGATATGTGGATGAACAAGAACGGCAGAGATTTCTGGCCGGCTTCGTGAATGAAGCTGAACTGGTCGAGCCTTCTGTCACCATTCGCGAATGTCGCGATCCGAAGGATGACAAGTTTCTCGAATTAGCTGTCGGCGGCTCAGCGATAATGATTGTCAGCGGTGACCGCGATCTTCTCGTCTTGAGTCCATTCCGAAATATTATTGTTTTGTCGCCCGGCGAATTTTTGACCTATCCTATTGAGGATTGATTTCAGCCCGTCAATCGGCAGGTTGCCTCTTCACAGAAGAAGTATTGATGACGAAAAAGGTGGATTAATCGACCTCAGCCATACCGTCGAAGCCGGCATGATCTACGTCCACTTCACCAACCCCCTATCGGCCGATGAATCTAGTCATCTAAGACCAGCCCTCTCGCCCGACATCATCCTGAGCGAGGGGCCGGATTTGCTCGCCGGGACCGACATCCTCATCTCCGGCCGCCCCACCCGCGCCCAACTGACGGCCGCGCCGGGCCTGCGCGCGCTCATCATTCCCTGGGCCGGGCTGCCCGACGAGGCCCGCGACCTCATGCGCGACTTCCCCGGCATCACCGTCCACAACCTGCACCATAACGCCGCGCCCGTGGCCGAGCTGGCCGTGGCGCTGCTGCTGGCCGCGTCCAAGTTCATCCTGCGCTACGACCGGGCGCTGCGGGCCAACGACTGGCGCATCCGCTACGAGCGCTCCACGCCGACAGTGCTGCTGGAAGGCCGGACGGCGCTCATCCTCGGCTATGGGGCCATCGGCCGCCGGGTGGCCGTCATCTGCCGCGCGCTGGGCATGACGACGCTGGCCACGCGCCGCAACCTCGTCGCGCCGACGGCCGACGGCGCGACCGAGGTCCATCCGGCCGCTTCGCTGCGCGAGCTGCTGCCCCGCGCCGCGGCGGTCATCATCTGCCTGCCCCACACGCCGGAGACGGACGGGCTGTTGGGCGCGGCCGAGTTGGCCCTCCTGCCCACCGGCGCGGTGCTGGTCAATATCGGCCGCGGCCCCATCGTGGACGAGAAGGCGCTCTACGAAGCCCTGCGCGACGGCCACCTGAGCGCCGCCGGGCTGGACGTGTGGTACAGCTACCCGCCCGACGCGGCCGCCCGCGCCGACTGGCCGCCGTCGGCCTGTCCGTTCCACGAACTGGATAACGTCGTCATGAGTCCCCACCGCGGCGGCGCGGCCGACGAGACCCCCCGGCTGCGCATGGCGGCGCTGGCGGAGATGCTGAACGCGGCCGCCGAGGGTAGGGAGATGGGGAATGTGGTGGATGTGGGGGCGGGGTATTAGGGGTTGTCGTAATTTGTAAAGCCGGCCAAAAACGAACCCCACGCCGTTAAACCACTTGCCGGGTTTCTGGTACAATTGCAGACACAATAGGCCGAAAGAGAAAAAGCTGGAAGCGAATTAACAAAGGGTGCTGCTATGACCATGAATACGATCCTCAATCCGGATTACGAAAAAACACTAATCAACATCGTTCGCGACTTGCCACCCAATCGAGTCGAGCAGCTGGTGGATTTTGCTCGCTTCCTGGAAGCCCAGATGTTAGCGGAAGCACTCTTCCAGGAAGAGGACGTGACCGGGATTGAAGCCGACAACGCGCGGTGGGATGCATTGCTGGCGACGGATGAAGGACAAACCTTGTTGGATAAACTGGCCCATGAGGCGTTGGCTGAACACCGGGCAGGCCAAACAAAGCCAATGACCTTCAACAATAAAGGGCGCATCACGCCGGGATGAAATCAATCACATCTTCACAATTCTGGAAGCTTTACAGGGCATTACCGGAAGACGTGCAGCGTAGAGCGGATAAATCGTATGCGTTATGGCGGATAAATCCACAAGCTCATGGCCTGTATTTTAAACGGGTGGGAAATCAGCAGGCTGTTTATTCAGTCCGAATTGGGCAGGAGTATCGAGCGCTTGGCTTGCTTGAAGGTGATTCTGTTTTGTGGTTTTGGATTGGATCTCATGCTGAATATGAACGATTATTGAAGCACCTTTGAAATCCACCCTCCGTTGCCTCCCTCCCCTCCCATCTGCTAGAATGTCACATGAGGTAGCGGGCAGTTAGTAATCGTCCCGCTCTGCGCCCATGAGAATAACGACGCGATTCATCGCCGCCATCCTGACGACACTCCTGGCCGGAACCGTCTTCACCGCTTCCGGCTATCAGGCCCCCGCCGAACGCGACCCCATGCAAGACCTCGTCATTTCCGCCGAGGAGTTGACGGCCGATATCGAGAAGGGCACGACGATCATCGGCGATGAGCTGGCACCCGAACTGTCTACCGGTTCATCCTTCACCTCGCAGACCATCGAATCCCCCATCCCGTTCAATGCGGTTGTACCCCATTGGGAGGGCACCAACGCCGAGGCCATCTCGCTGCAGGTGCGCACCAGCGCTGACGGCGAGACATGGGACGACTGGCTGGCGGTCGGCGCCAACCACGACTGGATGGTGCCGGGCGATACCGAGGTCGTCGGCGAGATGGTGCTTGTGCCCGGTGAGGGCGTCACCCATCGCTTCGTGCAGGTGCAGGTACTGTTTAATAATATGGAAGAGGCCGGGTTGGAAACCGGGTTGCTGCCGAGTGATCCAGCTTCCGAGACCAGCCTCAGCCGGTTGCGCCTGACCTTCATCGACACCAGCCAGGGGCCGAGCGCCGACGAGTTGATCGACCTGCAATCGGAACTGGACCGGGACGAGACGCTGCTGCCGGAGAACATCGACGCCTACCCCAAGCCGTTTGTCGTCAGCCGCGATGCGTGGTGTCGCCACGAGCGGTGCAACTACACCGAAGGGCTGGAGTATTATCCGGTCAGCCATTTGATCGTCCACCATACCGTTTCGAATAATGCCAGCACCGACTGGCCGGCCGTCGTGCGGGCCATCTGGAACTTCCACACTTTCAGCCGCGGTTGGGGGGACATCGGCTATAACTATCTTGTCGATCCCAACGGCGTCATCTATGAGGGCCACAACGGTGGCGATAACGTCATCGGGACTCACGCATCAGGGGCTAACAAGGGCAGCATGGCCGTGGCCTTGCTGGGCACCTTCACCACCTATTCGCCCGGTATCAAGCCGCCACAGGCCATGCTCAACTCGGCCGCCGATTTGTTGGCCTGGAAGGCGGATCAGCGCGATATCAACGTCTTTGACGCGAGCCGGCTGCCCAACCTGGCCTGGGGGCTGCCGCATCTGATGGGCCACCGTGACGTCTACGGCACGACCGAATGCCCCGGCGATCAGGCTCATTTGCTGATTCCCTGGCTGCGTGATCAGATCGCGACCAGGATCGGCTTCGTCAATCCCTATATCTATGCCGATGAGCAGTCGACGGCCTTCACGCGCAGCACGACCGGCAGCTGGCTTGTGCCGCCCTATCTGTGCGGGTTCAACAACCATGCCTGGTATACCTGGTCGGTCAATAACGCCTCGCAAAGCACGAACTGGGGTGAATGGCGGCCGAATGTGCCCGGCGACGGCCGCTACCGCATCGATGTCTACGTGCCCTATTGCCGCACCGGTCGCGCTGAAACGGGCAGCGCCACCTATACTATCACCCACGCCGGGGGCACGACCACGCGCACCGTCAGCCAGCAGGCTAACGTCGGCCTATGGATCACTCTGGGCGAATACAATTTGAAGAAGGGTAACGGGAACGTCATTCGCCTGACCGATAAGACCAATGACGAAGGGTTGGGGGTCTGGTTCGACGCCATCCGGCTGCTGCCGTTGAGTTCGCCGCCTCCGCCGCCCCCGCCTGTGCCGGTAAATGTGGATCCGGCGAGCAACGCCTGGAAGACCAGCCGCACGGTTGCCTTCACCTGGCGGATCGACAACCCCGACACGGTGACGGTCACTACCTTGCAGGTGGCGGCCGATCCTTCGTTCGCCAACCTAGTGCTGGTCAACCAAAGCTGGTACGGCGCGCCGACGACCCACACCCATACCTTCGCTGCCGACTTCAACCGGCTCTATTGGCGGGTGCTGGTGTCGCGAGCCAACGCGCCGCTCATCTCCAGCGTGCCAACCGGCTTCGCACTTGATTCCACACCCCCGACATCAGTCGTTACCTCGCCGTTATTCTACTTGCCTCGCGTTGGGCAGTACGTGGTGTCCTGGTTGGGCACGGACGCGCTGGCCGGCGTCGACCGGTATCATGTCGATTTTCGGCCGGCCGGCGGCACGTGGACCCGCTGGCTGACCGATACCCGACTGTCGTCGGTCCTCTTCCAGCCCCCGACACAAAACGTGGTTTATGAGTTCCGCTCCGTGGCCGTGGACAGAGCAGGGAATATCGAGGCGGCCGTCGACAAGGCCGATGCCTCAACCGCGGGGGCCATCCAACTGACCCGGAGTACTTTCTATCCGATCGTGGGGCGGTAGGCATGGTCAGACCCGATTGGCAGACGACATAGAAGCCCGTTTCTCAATAGATAGGATAGTTCACCTGTTCGTCATTGAATTTACATAACACTATGGAACAGCTACCCCGATTGAGCAACCGTGAATGGGATGTGGTCAATCTTCTCCGTGAGGGAAAAAGCAACAAAATGATTGCGTCGGCCCTCGGCATCACCGAACGCACCGTCGAATTTCATCTAAAAAATATTTATGACAAGCTACAGGTCGGTTCACGGGTCGAACTGGTGCTGAAACTGGGGGAATCCACAGTTACGGAAAGGGGAGAAATTGCTGAAAATAGGGACGATCTCAATTCAAGGAGTTGGGTAACATCTTTAAGAGAAGCCGTCTCGATAATCGGCAAGGACCTAAGAATGACAAATATTTTGAACATAGATGACATCGACCCAGGCAAAACGTTGACATTCGCTCAGTCGATTCGGGTGTGTTTGGCCAAATACGCCGAGTTCCCTGGCCGCGCCACGCGCGCGGAGTTCTGGTGGTTTGCCCTGTTCGTCACTCTCGTGACCGGAGCCGCAGCCTACCTGAGCGAAAGCGTGGCCTCTATAATCATGATCGCTCTGTTGCTGCCCTTCCTGGCTGTGGGGGCGCGGCGTTTGAATGATGCGGGCAAGAGCGCGTGGTGGCTGTTGTTCCTGCTGGTGCCGGTTGGCGGCCTCGTCACCCTGGCCATTTTCTGGGCCATGCCGACATTCGAAAAGCTGCCTGGGGATACCCTCTCGCTGTAGTGCAGGCATTCCTGTCTGCGTCTTGTCTCGTCTGCGAAGCAGCGCAGATATTCCCGTCAGCGTCTTGTTCCTGTCTGCGGAGATACGCAGACAGGAATGTCTGCTCTACACCCCAATTCCAAATTCGGGTTATAATCGAAACCAGTCAAACAAACCGGAGTTCGCCATTCCGCGAACTCGTATTTCGTATCCCGTATTTCGTATCTCGCTTATGTCTGAAGTTGAAACCATTGATGTGCTGATCGTCGGTTCCGGTCCATCCGGCACGTCGACGGCGCTACACCTGATCAAGCACGATCCATCCTGGGCAAAACGCATCGTCATCGTCGACAAGGCCGTCCACCCGCGCGAGAAGTTGTGCGGCGGCGGCATCACCCATCTGGGGCGGAATGTGCTGTCCGACCTGGGGTTGACGCTGGAGCCGCGCCATTTCGACGTGACCGAAGCCCGGCTCGTCTATCATGACAAGAGCTATTCCTTCTTCAGTGACCCGGTATTCACCATCGTCCGGCGCGACGAGTTCGACCATTGGCTGGTTAAGACGGCCGAGAAGCTTGGCGTTCTCGTGCGGCAGGGGGAAGCGGTCAAGGAGATCACGCCTCATGCCGATTACGTTGAGGTCGTGACCGAACTGGCGACCTTCCGCGCCAAAGTCGTTGTCGCTGCTGACGGCTCGCGCAGCTACGTGCGCCGCAAGCTGAAGTGGGCCGGCGACGAACCCGGCACCAATGAGCCTCATGTGGCCCGGCTGATCGAGGTGCTGACGCCCGAAGACCCGGCCACTACGCCGGAGTTCCGCGACGGCGTGGCCGTGTTCGACTTCACGCCGATGGACGACGGCCTGCAGGGGTACTACTGGGATTTCCCCAGTTTCATCAAGGGCAAGGCCTATATGAACCGGGGCGTCTTCGACAGCCGCGCCCGGCCGGAGAAGCCCAAGGCTGATCTGAAGGAGATTCTGGCCGGGGAGTTGGCTGAGCGCGGCCGGCAACTCGACGACTACGAATTGAAGGGCCACCCCATTCACTGGTGGAACGCGCAGGGCAAATTCGCCCGGCCGCGGGTGCTGCTGGTGGGTGATGCTGCCGGGGCCGACCCGTTGATGGGCGAGGGGATCTCATTCGCCCTGGGCTATGGCGACCCGGCGGCTGCGACCATCATCGACGCCTTTGACCGCGACGATTTCAGCTTCGACTCCTACCGCGAGCGGCTGTCGGCCCACCCGCTATTCCGGCAACTCGACCGGCGGGTGCGGCTGGCGCGCTATGCCTATTGGCTCAATCGGCCGTGGCTGGCCGGCCTGGGCTGGCGCGTCATGCGGCTGGTGATGCGCTTCACGTCGTGGAGCGACCGGAGCCATGTGCCCATTCGCGAGCCGGAGTTCTCCCTAATCGAGGCGAGCAAGACAGTCTGACGCCATTCAACCGAGGTTCTGGAACGTATACCCAATCCCCCGCTCGGCCAGAATATAGACGGGGTTGTTGGGGTCTTGCTCGATCTTGCCGCGCAGGCGGTGAACGTGGACGTGGAGCCGGTCCTCGCGCGCCTCTTGCAGTGGCCAGATGCGATTGAGCAGGAAGTCGGTGGTGACGATGCGCCCGCCGTTGCGCACGAGGATGTAGAGCAGCTTCGTCTCCGTCGGCGTCAGCGACACGGCTTGCCCGTCGACCGTCGCCTCGCGCAGGGGGAAGTTGATCAGCAGCCGGTCGTCGATGCGCGTCGTCGATTCCAGGGTGTAGGTGTAGTCTTCCATGCGGCCGAGCACGCGCCGCACGCGAGCGATCAACTCCGGCGGGTTGAACGGTTTGACCATGTAATCCTCGGCGTGCTCCTCAAGCCCTTCGACGATCGTTTCCTCGGTGTTGGCGGCCGTCAGCATGATGACCGGCACATCACTGAACTCGTGGATCGATCGGCAGAACTCGAAGCCGCTCATATCGGGCATGTGCAGATCGACGATGGCCAGGTGGGGCAGGCCATGGCGGTTGATGAGCTTCAGCGCCTCGGGGCCGGAGACGGCCGTGGAGACCTCGTAGCCGCCCTGTTCCAGGGTGTGCTGCACGATGCGCAGAGTGTAGGTATTGTCGTCAACCACCAGGATGCGCTGGGTTTCGGGAGGGGATTCAAGCATAGCAGTTCATTGCTCCGGCGGCCGCGTGGACGCGACCTGACCAATAATGGTAAACCAAACTGCCAAGGATCGCCAATCCGCAGAATTCCATCGGGTCCGCAAGCAGGTGAATTGAAACCTCTTTCTTCTAATAGGCGCTTTGCTCGTCAGCCTGTCGAGTCTTGGGGCTACGAAAAAACCTCAAAAAGCCTATGTCATTTGTTGCGCTATTGACTTCATGTGCTATAAATGAGAGGAATTTCACAATTACGCTCTACCTTCCAGGAGAGGATGAGGAACCACTGTGCAGGCTGATTGGCAATACATCGCAGTTTTTGTGGCGCTTTCGCCCATATTCCCTTTGGCCCCTGTGGTGCTGAACCGTTTGCTCGGTCCACACCGGCCAAATCCGATTAAACAGCAGACCTACGAGTGCGGCGTTGAGACGGTAGGCGACACCTGGATCCAGTTCAAGGTCCAGTATTATATTTATGCCCTGGTCTTCGTTGTGTTTGATATCGAAGCCGTCTTCCTGTTCCCCATCGCCGCCGCGTATGGACAATTGGACCTGTTCGCCATCATAGCTACCGTGCTGTTCATTTTCCTGTTGGCTGACGGTCTGATTTACGCATGGAGCCGCGGAGTTCTGGAGTGGGTCTAACGCCCATCACCCAACATTGACAGAGGAGATACCGGCGCGCGAACAGGCACGCCGTTTTTCCCTGAAATGAAAAGGCGCATCCGCTATGAATATGATTATTGACCTGTTAAAGAGTCTAATTTCATTGAGCCTGGGCGATTTTATTCGCCGCAACTTCGGCACGGGGCCGGGTACGGAACTGCTGATCGACATTGGCGGCGTGGTCATCTTGTCCACGTTCTGTCTGTTGATCGTCATCTTCCTCATCTGGCTGACACGCAAGCTAGTGGCCCGCATGCAGGACCGCATCGGTCCGAACCGTGTCGGCGGCCGCTATGGTCTGCTGCAGACGGTGGCCGACGTGGTCAAGCTGCTGTCGAAGGAACTCATCCACCCGTCCGGTGCCGACTGGCTTTCCTATAACGCCGCGCCTATTCTGACGGTTATGGCGGCGCTGCTGGTGTGGGCGGTCATGCCCTTCGCGCCCGGCGTCATCGGCGTCGATCTGAACATCGGCGTGTTCTATATCATGGCCATCAGTTCGATATCGGTCGTGGTGCTGCTGCTGGCGGGGTGGGGTTCGAATAACAAATACGCGCTTCTGGGCGCGTTCCGCGCCGTGGCGCAGATGGTCAGCTATGAAGTGCCGATGATGCTGGCCCTGTTAGTGCCGGTCATCCTCGCCCGGACCATGTCGACCAAGGGGATCATCGACGCGCAGAATTTGCCTTTCATTCTGTTCGCGCCGGTCTCGGCCCTCATTTTCTACATCTCCACCCTCGCCGAAACAGGGCGCACGCCGTTTGACCTGCTGGAGGCGGAGTCGGAGATCGTGGCCGGCTTCCATATTGAGTACGGCGGCATGAAGTTCGGCATGTTCTTCCTGGCCGAGTTCGTCAACACGCTTTTCTGGTCGGGCATGTTCGTCACCCTTTATCTGGGTGGCTATCGCATCTTCGGGCTGGAGAACTGGGTCGGTGGCGACGGCTACCCCTACGGCCGGTTGATCGGCCTCATCGCCTTCTTCGCCAAGACCTTTTTCATGTATTTCGTCTATGACTGGATCCGGGGCACGTTGCCGCGCGTCCGCGTCGACCAGATTCTTAACTTCAACTGGAAGTTCATGGTGCCGCTGTCGCTGGTGCTGATCTTCTTTGTCGCTCTGGTGGATAAATTTATCCCCGACACCGCCGGCACAGTGACGCGGATGGCCATCCATTTGACGCTAAATCTCGTCATTGCAGCCGCGACGCTGGAGTTCTTGCGGCGGCGTGGCCGTCAATTCCGTCAGGAGATGTCCGGCGGCGATGGCCCGGGCGGCCGTGAGACTTTGTACCCGGATGATCATGGCCACGGGGCGGCCCACGAAGCACCGGCCCATAGCGATCATGGCGATATGCCGCTGGGCGGCCGCGAACCCATCGCGGTGCCGCTGCACTAGATTCCAATTTACACTGAGGCGCAAGCATGAGCCAGCAGATAATCTTTTTCATCCTCGCCGCCATCACGCTGACTTCGGCCATCGCCGTGGTCACAATGCGGAACCTTTTCCACGCGGCGTTGGCCCTGATGGTGAGTTTCCTGGGCGTGGCGGGGATATACGTTCTCCTGGAAGCAGGATTCATGGGCATGGCCCAGCTTTTGGTCTATATCGGCGCGATCTCCATTCTGATTATCTTCGCCGTCATGATGACCCGACGCATGATGCAGACGCGGGAGACGCCCTTCAACGCGCAAACGCTCGCCGCGCTAGTCGGAACGCTGATCACCATGGCCATCCTCTTCGTGGTCATTGGCCGGCTCTATCCGCTGGCGCCCACCACGGAGATCCCGCTCGGCGCGGCGCCGCAAGTCGATCCGGCCATCATTGGCAGCAGCATCGATCAATTGGGACGGGCGTTTGTCGGCGCCAACGCCTATGTATTGCCGTTCGAAGTCGCCTCGGTGCTGTTGCTGGCGGCGCTGGTTGGTTCCATCATCATCGCCTGGCCGCGCAGCGGCGAGGAGGATAACCTGTGATCCCTCTTTCCTGGTATTTGCTGCTGAGCGCGGCGCTCTTTTCGGTCGGCCTGTTCGGCGTGCTGGCGCGGCGTAATGCCATCGCCGTTTTAATGGGCGTTGAATTGATGCTCAACGCCGTGAATATTAATTTGATCGCTTTCTGGCGCTACCTGACCCCTGATCGCTCGGTAGGGCTGGCTTGGGCCGTGTTTGTGCTGACCGTGGCCGCGGCAGAAGCAGCCGCCGGTCTGGCGCTGATTATTTCCGTTTATCGCAACCGTGATTCGGTCGATGTTGAGGAATTGGACACATTAAAGAATTAGGAATCAGGAATTACCGGGTTGAGAAATGGGGATAGGCTTCGATGGCTTTCTTTTCTTTATTCCTAATTCGTAATTCATAATTCATAATTCCCTTCGGTACTGCCTATGAACGAGCAGACACTTCAATTAATGACCTGGTTGATACCGGGGATGCCTCTCCTGGCATTTTTCGTCATCGCTCTGGTTGGCTACCGCAACCGGACGCTGAGTTGGGTCATCGCCTGGATCGCGATTATAAGCTCGCTGGTCATGAGCTGGACCGTCGCCCTCAATGTGTTGATGCGCGGTTTGCACGCGCTGGAAGAGCATCCGGTACAGGTCTCCAGCATGATTGACTGGATTCCCCTGGGCGACTTCTTCAAGGGTCAATGGTTCAGGATCGGGGTGGTTGTTGATCCACTCGACGCGATCATGCTGCTGATGGTCTCCACGGCCACGACGATGATCTTCATCTATAGTGTTGGCTATCACAACTGGGGTCACGGGCTGGGCACGCACAAGGGCGAGCCGCAGCACGATATGACCGAAGAGCCGCTGCTGGCGCGCTTCTTCGGCTATATGTGCCTTTTTGGCGGCTCCATGCTGCTGCTGGTGGTGGCCGATAATCTGTTGCTGCTCTTCGTCGGCTGGGAGTTGATGGGCTTTTGCTCCTACTCGCTCGTTGGCTTCTGGTATGCGCGGCAATATCCCGACCCGGCGGATATGCCGATCCCGCGCATCCCGCCGCGCAATGCGGCCGTCAAGGCGTTCATGACCACCCGTATTGCCGACGTGGTCATGCTCCTGGGCATCGTCTTCATGTGGGCGACCTTCGGCACGCTGAATTTCAGCGAAGCCTTCACCGTGGAAGGGTTTGAGCATGCCATCGAGATGGTAGGCTTCGCCGGGCTGGGGGCCATGACCCTGATGCTGTTCACCGGAACGGTCGGCAAGTCGGCCCAGTGGCCGCTGCACGTCTGGTTGCCCGACGCGATGGAAGGCCCGACGCCGGTTAGCGCCATCATCCACGCCGCGGCCATGGTCTCGGCCGGCATCTTCATGCTGCTGCGTATCTTCCCGCTGATCGCCGTCAGCCTGGAGGGCGCGCCGTGGGTGGGGCTGGTCATCGCCGGGATCGGCGCGTTCACGGCCATCATGGCGGCCACCATCGCCGTGGCCCAGTATGACGTGAAGGCCGTCCTCGCTTATTCGACCATCTCCCAGTTGGGCTTCATGGTTGCCGCCATTGGTCTGGGAGCCTATGTCGCCGCTGCCTTCCATCTGATCACCCACGCCTTCTTCAAGGCGCTGCTGTTCCTGGCATCCGGCTCGGTTATCCATGGCATGGAGCATGGCGCGATTCACGCCCACGATCACCACCATGACCCGCAGGACATGCGCTTCATGGGCGGCCTGCGCCACAAGATGCCGATCACCTTCTGGACGTTCCTGATCGGCGGCATGGCCCTGTCGGGCTTCCCGTTTATTACCGCCGGATTCTGGTCGAAGGACGAGATCTTCGCCGACGCATGGTATCAATGGTCGCACGACCAGAAAATATTGGGCTTGGTCGTCTTCATCACCCTGGCTGTGGCCGCGCTGCTGACCGCCTTCTACACCATGCGCCAGATCAGTCTGACATTCCTGGGCAAGCCGCGCACCGAACTGGCCGAACATGCCAGCGAAAGCTCGCGGTTCATGACCATCCCGTTGATGATTCTGGCCTTCTTCGCCGTCGTTGTGGGCTGGTTTGGCATCCCCGAAAACTTTCTGGGCACGGACGGCATCTTCACCAACTTCTTCCATCATTATGTGGGCGCGCAATACTTCCATTTAATGGAAGAACTACATGGCTTGCATCTGGTGGGGCATACGTTTGAGACGCTGCCGTGGTCGTGGATGCCGCTTATTACATCCCTCGTCGTCGCCCTGGGTGGCTTGGCTTTGGGCTGGTGGGTCTATGCCCGGCGGCCGCTACGGGCCGGGGAGACCGATCCGATGGTCAAAACGCTCGGCGCTTCGACGTTCCGCTTCCTGAACAACAAGTGGGGTTGGGACGGTTTCTATACCAGGTACTTTATCAAACCGACGACATGGTTCTCGGAGCGGGTGGCCTACGAGTTCATCGACAAGGGGATCATCGACGGCATACTTCATTTCGTGGCTCGCACGACCTACGCTGTGGCCGCCTATTTCAAGCTCTTCGAGGAAAAGGTCATCAGCGGCGGTGTCGACTGGATTAAGGATCAGTTCCTGTCCATCGCGAAAGAGTTCCGCTATTTACAGACGGGCAAGGTGCAGGAGTATGCCCTGATTTCGGTCTTTATCGCCACGGCGCTGGCGGTAGTCATCTTATTGATCAACAGCGGCTGGCTGGCCAATATATTCTGATATAGGCAGTCTGAATACCGGTTGGCGACTAGACTATGGACGCTATTCTCAACAATCTTCTGATACTGACCATCTTTTCCCCGGTGGTCGCGGCGCTGGTCATCTTCGTGATGCCCTCCGACGCGAAGAACACCATCCGGCGGCTGGCGCTGATTTTCAGCCTGGTGCCGCTCGTGCTGGCTCTGGTCATGTGGCTCAACTACAACCGCGTGGACGCCGGGCTTCAGTATGAAACCCTGTTGCCCTGGTTCCCGGCCATTGGCTCCAGCTTCCACATCGGCGTCGACGGCATCAGCCTGGCGATGGTGCTGCTGACGGTCATCCTGACGCCGCTGGCCATTCTGGCTTCCTTCGAGATTGAGGACAATGTGCGCATGTACATGTTCCTCTTCCTGATCATGGAAGCGGCGATGCTGGGGCTGTTCGTCTCGCTCGACTTGATCATCTTCTTCATCTTCTGGGAGTTCGGCCTCGTGCCCATGTACTTCCTCATCAAGATATGGGGTGGCAAGGATCGGGAATACGCATCGTTCAAGTTCATCATCTACACCATGGCCGGCAGTCTGGGCCTCTTGCTGGCTATTCAGGTCATGGGCATCTCGATGGGGACGTTCGACATCCCCGAACTGATGAATACCTGGGTCAGCTTGCCCGCGGGCAGCACGCTGCCGACGACGGGGCTATCGGTAGACCTGGTGAAGGGCATCTCCTTCTGGGCCTTCGTCATCGCCTTCGCCATCAAGGTTCCCATCTGGCCGTTCCACACCTGGCTGCCCGACGCCCACACGCAGGCTCCGACGGCCGGCTCGATGATCCTGGCCGGCGTGTTGCTGAAGCTGGGCGCGTATGGCTTCATCCGCCTGGTGATCCCGCTCTTCCCGGAGCAGGCTACCGCTACGGCGGGCATTCTGGCCATCCTGGGCATGCTCAGCATCGTTCTGGGCGCATTTGCCGCCTTCGGCCAATGGGATTTCAAGCGGCTGGTGGCTTACTCCTCGGTCAACCATATGGGCTTTGTCGTCCTGGGTATCGCCGTCATGGCCTATGCCTACGGATTGCCCGGCCAGGTGGAAGGGCTGAGCTACAGCGCCATCATCGCCACCAACGGCGCGGTGCTGCAAATGTTTAATCACGGACTCTCGGCCGCGGGGATGTTCTTCCTCGTCGGCGTCATCTATTCGCGCACGCACACGCGCGACCTGAAGCAGTACGGCGGTATCTGGACATCCATGCCCATCTACGGCATGATTCTCATCTTCACCAGCATGGCTTCGCTCGGCCTGCCCGGCCTCAACGGCTTTGTGGGCGAGTTCCTGGTGACTCGCGGCGCGTGGCCGGTGTTCACCGTCCAGCTGGCGCTGTCGATGATCGGCTTGCTGATGACCGGCGCCTATATCCTGAAGGTGATCTACGAACTGCTGCACGGGCCGCTCAAGCCGGAATGGGCCGGGCTATCCCAGATGACGCTGCGCGAACATCTTGTCATATGGCCACTAATGGTCCTGATGCTCAGCTTGGGCGTCTGGCCGCAGTGGTTGCTGGCTGTGATCAACGACACGGTGACCAAACTCTTCAGCTAGTCGCTGGAGCCGGACGAAAACTATGGAATTCCCGTTTCTGTCAATCATCGCCCTGTCGCCGATTTTCTTCGCGATTGTGATCCTCATGTTGCCCAAGGATCGCGGAGAGAACGCGCGCATGTTGGGGCTGGCGGCTATGGTGCTGGGCCTGATCCTGTCGATCTACGTCTACGTGGCGACGTATCAGAGTCTGCCCCCGGCCGGCACGCCCTGGAGCGAAACGCTCCGCTTCGTTGAGGAACACCCCTGGGTGCCGAGCATCGGGCTGAACTACATCGTCGGCGTCGACGGCCTCAGCGCCACGTTGGTGCTGCTGACGGCCATCGTCGGTCTGGGCGGCGTGCTCATCTCGTGGAGCATCGACGATCGGCCGCGCGAGTTCTACGCCTTCTTCATGCTCCTGGTGGCCGGTGTCCATGGCGTCTTTGTGGCCGTCGACGGCTTTCTGCTCTTCTTCTTCTATGAACTGGCCGTGCTGCCCATGTATGTCATGATCGCCGTCTGGGGCTGGAAGGAGCGGCGCGAATACGCCTCCATGAAGCTGACGCTCTATCTGCTCATCGGCAGCTTCATCTCGTTCATCTCCTTCCTGGTGCTCTATTTCACGCCGGTGGAAGGTGGCGAGGCGCTGCAGACCTTTGACCTGCGGATTTGGTCGCAGGCGACCTTCCCGTTCGACATCCAGCGCATCTGGTTCATGCCCCTCTTCCTGGGCTTCGGGGTGCTGGCCGGTTTGTGGCCGTTCCACAACTGGTCGCCCGACGGCCACGTGGCTGCGCCTACGGCCGTGTCGATGATCCACGCGGGTGTGCTGATGAAGCTGGGCGCCTACGCTTCCATGCGCGTCGGCATCCAGTTGCTGCCGGAGGGGGGCGTCTATTGGCTGCCCTTCATCCTGCTGTTGACCCTGATTAACGTGGTCTACGGCGCGCTTATCGCCATGCGCCAGAAAGACCTGAAGTACATGATCGGCTATTCCAGCGTCAGTCACATGGGGCTGGTTTCAATGGGCTTTGCGGCCATGGTGCTCGTCGGTTTCACCGGCGCGGGCATCCAGATGGTCAGCCACGGCGTGATGACGGCGCTCTTCTTCGCCGTCGTCGGCATGATCTACGACCGCACCCACACCCGCAACATGGACGACCTGAGCGGCATGCGCAAGGCGCTACCATGGACGGTGGTCGCGTTCATCATCGCCGGCCTGGTCGGCATGGGTATGCCCGGTCTGTCGGGCTTCCTGGCTGAGTTCCCCATCTTCCTGGGCGTCTGGGAAGGACGGGGGCTCGACCTGACCGCAGTGTTCGGTCTGAACCCGTCGAACTACTACGGGATAGTGGCTATCATCGCCATCCTGGGCATCGTCATCACCGCGGCCTACATTCTGCGGGCCATCCATTCGGTCTTCTTCGGCGAATACGAAGGGGAGAAATGGCATGACATGCGGCCGCTGCTGGCCATCGACAAGTTCACGCTCGTCATGTTCTCCGTCATCCTGGTCGTGATTGGCCTTTTCCCGATGGTCATCGCGCCTATCGTAGAGTCGGGGATGGCACCGGTCGCCGATCGGTTGCATGTAGCGCAGCAAGCGGCCCAATTCCATGGCGGAACCATCACCGGGGCCGCTCAACAAATGATACAGATCGTCGCGGCCAACGTCATGGCCTGGTTGGGAGGTGCATAAGTGAGTCCCAATATTACCCTTTCGTGGGTATTGGCCCTTGCTCCGGAGATCGGCCTGCTGGTCGTCCTGTTCATGGTGCTGGTATTTGACAAACTGTTCAAACCGGCGGACAGGCGGCAGGTTGGCTTGTTCACGGCCTGGGGCGCGTTGGCTGTCCTGGTGATGACCGTCGCGCTGTACTGGGTGCTTGACCAGCCAAGCGCCGGGTGGGGCGTGGAAGACAGCCTCTTCTGGGGCGGCATGATGCGTAACGACCTGGTGACGTTCGTCTTTCGCCTGATGTTCCTGTCGGCGTTGTTCCTGACGTCGCTCCTGTCGATGGATGTGCCACGGCTGCAGAAGGTCGAATATTTCGCGCTGCTCATCACGGCGACCATCGGATTCAGCCTCATGGCGGCCTCGACGGACCTGATTATGGTCTACATGGCGCTGGAGACAGCCAGTATCTCGTCTTATCTGCTGGCGGGGTTCTATAGCGGCCAGACGCGCTCGTCCGAAGCGGGCATGAAATATTTCATCTATGGCGCGTTCACCACGGCGGTCATGGTCTATGGCATGAGCTTGCTCTATGGCGTGACGGGGCAGACAAGCCTGTACTTTATCGGCGATTTGTTCTCCGGCCCGGAAATCGCCGCCGTTCAGCCGCTGGTGCTGCTGGCGGCCGTGCTGATTACCGTTGGCTTCGCCTTCAAGACTTCGCTCGTCCCCTATCACTTCTGGACGCCTGACGTCTATGAGGGCGCGCCGACACCTTTCGTCGGCATGCTGTCCACGGCCTCGAAGGCGGCCGGCTTTGCCGTGCTGTTGCGGGTGTTCCTGTCCGGCACCCTCGGCCCGGCGAACACCGGCTCGGAGTGGTGGGCCATGCTCGTGGCGATGTGTATCATCACCATGACCCTGGGCAATCTTGTCGCCATCTTCCAGACCAATATCAAGCGTTTGCTGGCCTACTCGAGCATCGCTCAGGCGGGCTACACGCTCATTGGCCTGGTTACGCTGACCCAGGACGGGTCGGGCGCTTCGATGTTCTACCTGTTGATGTATGTCTTCACCAACATCGCGGCTTTCGGCGTGATCGTCATCATCAGCAATGTGACCCAATCCGACGAGTTGAAAGACCTGTCCGGCCTCAACCGCCGGTCGCCGTTCCTGGCGCTGGTGATGTTGGTGGCGGTCCTGTCGCTCAGCGGTATCCCGCCGACGGCCGGATTCTTCGGCAAGTTCTTTCTCTTCAAGGCGGCCATTGACGCGGGGTTTTGGTGGCTGGCCCTCATCGCCATCGTCAATGCTTTCATCGCGCTCTACTACTATCTGGGAATCATCAAGTACATGTATCTGTACCGGTCGGAAGAAGATGATGTCAGCATTCCCGTGTCGCGCGCGGCACAGGTTGGCCTGGTTGTCTCGACCGTGTTTATCATTTATCTCGGCGTGATCGCCGGTCCCGCATTCGAACTGACGCGGCAGGCGGCCGCCTCGTTTTTCCCCGGTTAAGATTGACCGGAAGTTCGATCGCGGATACAATGCGCAAGCTAACCTAAACAATCCGACGTGTCTCAAGATCCGAATCTCAGACAAACGGCCGCCCTGGCTAACACAGTGGGTCAGGTGGGGTGCGTAACCGGAATAGTCGCCCTCGTAATCATCGGCGCCGCCTTTGGCGCGGGATGGTTCCTGGACGACTTTCTTGGTAATGAGCGCAAGATCTTCACCGTCATATTCATGCTCGGCAGCTTTCCCGTCACTCTCTATGCCATGGTGCGCATCAGCCTGTGGATGGTAGGCAAGGCGAATAAAGCGATTGAGCAGATAAACCAGGAAGACAAGGACAAGAACGCAATATGAAGAAGCGCTATATCCTTCTGATCCTTATAGCAATGATGATCGCCTTCGGCTCGGTGATCGCTTATACCAAGCCCGTTTTGCCCTTCATCCAGTTGCCCGGCGAGCCGTATCCGGGTACCGAAGGGATGATGCCGGCATTTTTGTTCAACAATGCCGGGCTGCTCAACACGTTTGTGGCGGCTTTGGTGGCGTGGGTCGTCGTGTTGTTGCTGGTATTCACCCTGCGCGCCGGTTCGCGCACGGCCGACGAAGTGCCGACCGGCTTCTACAACGTGTTCGAGATGATTCTCGAGGGAGCCTACAACTTCGCCCAGAATATCGCCGGGCCAAAAGTGCGGGAGTTCTTCCCCTATTTCATGAGCTTCATCCTGATCATCCTGATCTCCAACTGGATGGGCCTTATCCCCGGTTACGACAGCATCGGGCTGTGGGAGAACAAGCCCCACTTCGCCGGCCTGAAGGCGGAGAGCAAGGCGTTGGCCGATGCCAAGGCTGCCGGCACCGAGCTGTCGCAGGCGGAGCTGGAAGAAATCATGCACGAGGCTGAGGTGACCGAAGACGCCGCCAACGCCTGGGGTCTGCGTGACGGGCTGTTCCTGATTCGCGCCGACAACGCCATTGAAGGCGCTCCGATCAAGACGGATTCCCACGGCGCACCTATCGGCCGCAACATCGAGGCGGCCGACTGGACCATCGTCCCGTTCCTGCGCCCGGCCTCGACCGACCTGAACTTCACCCTGGCCTTCGCCCTTATCGCCATGGTCATGGTGCAGTATTATGGCTTCAAGCACCTGGGCTTCAGCTATCTGAACAAGTTCTTCCCGTTCCTGGAGAAGAACTGGGTCGACAAGGTGAAGGGTGACCCGATCAAGGCCATCGACCCGGCCGTCGGCCTTCTGGAACTGGTCAGCGAGATTTCAAAGATTATCTCGTTCTCCTTCCGTCTTCTCGGTAATATGTTCGCCGGTATGGTTCTGCTGTTCGTCATGGGTTATATCCTGTCGGTGGCGAACCTGGCGTTCTTCGGGCTGGAATTGTTCGTGGGTGTTATCCAGGCGCTCGTCTTTGCCCTGTTGACGCTCATCTTCATGAACAGCGCGACCGAGAGTCACGGTGGCGGCGAAGAGCATCATTAAGAAGCACGGGCAATGCCGGAACACGAGTTCCCATGCCCAACACACAAAAAATTGTAGATAATATTCAAAGTCTATCGGAGGACTAACACATGGATGAATTATCAGCTGCAGCACTCGCGGAAGGCCTGAAGGCTATCGGCGCAGGTTTGGCTATGTTGGGCGCCATCGGCGCCGGCGCCGGCATCGGTATTCTGGTTGGTGGTGCTGTGCAAGGTATCGCCCGCAACCCGGACGCCAGCGGCAATATCCAGACGAACATGATTCTGGGTATCGCTTTTACGGAAGCTGTCGCTATTTACGCCCTGGTCGTGGCTCTGATCATTTTGTTCGTGTTCTAAGAGGATACCCGGAGATTGGTTGGATTATGCCGACCAATTTTGGATGAGGATTACTTATGGAAGCATTAGGTATTAACTTAGGTTACCTGATCACGCAGATTCTGGGTATCACCGCGTTGCTGTTGATCCTGTCCGCGTTCGTCTACAAGCCGATGTTGCGCGTGCTGGACGAGCGGAAGGCACGCATCGCCAAGGGCCTGGAAGACGCGCGACAGGCGGAAATCGCTCGCCAGAACGCCGACGCCGACGCGAAGCGGATTCTGGACGAAGCGCGCGCCGAAGCTGCCAACCTCCGCCGCGAGGCGGTTGTGGCCGCCGAGGGCGCCGCGAAGGATGTGGAGCACAAGGCGCGCGAGGATGCGCGGGGCATCATCGCCACGGCGCAATCCGAGGCAACCGAGGAGCGCAACCGCATTCTGGCCGACTTGCGCGGCCAGGTGGCGGCCATCTCCATCGCCGCGGCCAACAAGCTGGTCGGCGACTCGCTCGATGAGAAGCGCCAGCATGAGCTGATCAACGACTTCTTCAGCCGCGTGCCGGCCGGGGTGTCGGAGCTGAAGGGCGAGGCGGCCGAAGTGACCAGCGCGCTGCCGCTGACGGATGCCGAAAAGCAATCCGCGGCCAAGGTGCTGGGCATCAAGGACGTTCACTTCAAGGTCGATCCGTCGATCCTGGGAGGGCTGGTTGTCCGTGTTGGCGACCGCGTTGTCGACGACAGCGTCTCCAACCGGATGAGTGCGCTGCAGGAATCGCTGCGCCACTAAGCAAGATTGGTGAAGGAGACCGCTCGCGGAGGCTGCTCGGGGGAAATCCCTGGGGCATGTCTTCGAAGAGCAGCCGGCCTTCAGACTCTCGTTGAGAGGGGAGAAGATGGCGACCGCGCCGAAACGGTCGCCGGATATCTTTGTTGTGAATGCAGGCCGGGGTACGACTGAATCCCCGGCCTGTTTTGTTGCCGGGCGGCAGGCCTGTTTGACAGCTGCCTCCGCATCCGGTAGCATCCGGCCTCAGGGGTAGCAATGTCGCAAGAACAACCCGTTCCACAGCGCGCCACGTTGACCGATCAGTTGCGGGCGCGCACCAAATTCATCATCGACCCTGTCGTCGATGTGCTGGCTCGCTTCAAGCTGGGGCCGGATTTCCTGACTGTCCTGGGGTTCCTGACCCATTTCCTGTTTGCCTGGCTTATCGCCATGGGGGAGTTTCGTTGGGCGGCCGTGGCCATCGCGCTCATATCACCGCTCGACGCGCTGGACGGAGCGCTGGCCCGCAAACTTGGCCGGAAGCAGGGCGGCTTCGGCGCGTTCCTCGATTCCAGCCTCGACCGTTTGGCGGAGATCGTCCTCTTTGGCGGGTTCATCTATTACTACTACAGCAACGTGAACCCGTTGATGCTGGCCGTGGCCTATCTGGCCGTGACCGGCTCGCTGATGGTCAGCTATGCCCGTTCACGAGCCGAGGCGCTGGGCTTCCAGGCCAAGATGGGCCTGCTCAGCCGGGTGGAGCGCTACGTCGTCCTGATAGTATTTCTGGCGCTCAGAATGCCCCATATCGCCCTCGGCATATTGGCCGCCTTCACGTATTTCACCTTTTTTCAGCGCATGTGGGCCGTCTGGAAGCAATCCAGAGACTGAGAGGACATTGACGCATGTCCCGACGTATTGATCCCTGGTGGTATGCAATTGCGCTCGTCCTGCTGTTGGCGGGCGGGTTATACGCGTACCATTTGGCCACGGGCCTGACGCCACCGCGAGCGGCCGTCACCATCCTGGGTTTTCCTGTTTACTGGTACGGCATCTGGATCGTCACGGGTGTGGCGCTGGGGGCGTGGCTCGTGGCTGGGTTGGCGGCCGAACGCGCGCGCCGGATTTTTGAAACCACCGTGCCGGTGGATGTGCGCGCTCGCCCTTTGGCCGAGGCGGGGCTGCCCGATGAAGTTGTTGCCGTGCTCGCATCGCGCAATATCGGGGCGCTGGGGCCGCTGCTCATGGATGTGGGACTGGACCCACGCCGGTTGGGGCTGAAGAAGGCGCAGACGACCGAAATGGTCACGAGCCTGGCCGCCGCGCCGGACATTGACCCGGCGTGGGTCTCTGATGCTCCGTGGCGACGCTGGAACCCCGAACACGTGTGGAACGCGCTGATCTGGATTCTGATCCTGGGCCTGATTGGGGCGCGGCTTTACCACGTGTTGACGCCGTCGCCCAGCATGGCGGCGCTCGGCATCTATTCGCCGCTCGACTATTTCCGCGACCCCATCCAGTTGATTAACTTTCGCGGCGGAGGCCTGGGTATTTTCGGCGGATTGATCGGCGGCTTGCTGGGCCTGGTCATCTATACCCGACGCGCTCGCATCCCGTTTCTCGGCTGGGCCGATTTGGCGGTGGTGGGTCTGGCGCTGGGGCAGGCCGTTGGCCGTTGGGGCAATTTCTTCAATCAGGAACTCTATGGCCGGCCGACCAATTTGCCGTGGGCCGTCCATATCGACCCCATCTACCGCTTGCCCGATTACGTCTCCTTTGAGCGCTTTCATCCGGCGTTTCTGTATGAATCGCTCTGGAGCCTGGCCACATTCTTCGTGCTCTATCGACTAACCCGACGCTATAGCGAGCGACTGCTGCCGGGGGAGATGATGGGGCTATACCTGATCGCCTATGCCGTCGGCCGCAGCTTGCTGGAGCTGGTTCGTCTCGATAGCCGGGTCATCCCTTTCTTCGGGGTGGAGACCGGGCTGGCCGTCGCCACGGCCGTGTCCATCGTTATTGCGCTGGCGTCGGCGGTCATGCTGATCGGCCGTCGATGGTCGCGCCGCCGCAGAGGCGTGGGGTGAGCGCCGGTTAATCGTCTCTGACAGTCCGCGAGACCTCTGTTAAACTACCGCTGTGTCGACCAAACGTTATAACCCTGTCCTTGTCCTTGTCATTGCCGCGCTCGTCGTCTTGCTGGCCGTGCTGCTCGGCGGCCGATTGCTGAACGGCGACGATTCCCTGTTGCGCAACGTCGCCATGGGCGACAGCGCCATCACGCCGAACGCCGACGGCACGACCGATGCCACCCCGATCCGCTATGAGTTGTCGCGCAATGCCGCCGTGTCGATCTATTTCGAAGATGCGGCCGGTGATCGATTCTACTTTCGCCAGGACAAGGCGCGCGGCGCGGGGGAGTACGAGGTGCTGTTCAGCGGCGTTGTCGACGGCTACCGACTGGCGGGGGACGAGATCGAGGGTGAGATACTATCCCGACTCCTGCATGACGGGGAATATACCTGGACGATCGAGGCCACTGACTTTGACGGCATCACGGAGCGGCATCAGGGCACGATCACCATATCCGGGGCCGATCCATTGCTGCCGGAATTGCGCAATTTCACGCTCGACCGCCACCTCTTCACGCCCAATCGCGACGGTATCGACGACCGGGTGCTGATGCAATATTACCTCCCGAAGGAAGTGATCAGCGCGCGGGTCTATTTGCGACGACCTGACGGCAGCGAACTGCCCATCGCCGAGCAGGAGCGCGATATTCCCGCCAATATGCCCGGCCGTCATTATTACGACTATGAGGGCGGCGTGGATCATGATGAGACGCCGCCGCCCGACGGCACGTATACGGTTGTGGCCGAGGCGCAGGACGCGGAAGGCCAGCGCGTGCGGGTGACCGACGAACTGACCATCCAGTATGGCGGCGTGCCGCGAGCCAACATCTTCTCTCCGCCCACGGGCAATACCGTGCAGTGGAGCGCGACGGCCGTGGCGCTGTGCGACACGATCACCTTCACCATGACGGTTGAGAACTATGGCAATACGCCCATCCGTACCACCGGTCCCGAACCGGGTCTGGTCTATGATTCGGACTGGAACTACAACACGCTGGGCTGGTTCACCGAGTCGGGCGCGTGGCGGGCAGCCATCGGCTTCGAGAATGAGTTGACCAATTACCCATACCGTTGGGCGCTGGGCAAGGGCTCGGACCTGGAAGAGATTGACGGCCATCTGTATCTGATGCCCGGCAAGCGCGCCGTGATCACCGGCGGCATTCGCGTCGTGGACGTGTTCGGCAATCGCAACCCGCAGCCGATTTGGGCTGGTCTGATCCACGAAGACGTGCAGATCACCGAATTTAATAATCGCGTCGATCCGCAGTCGATACTGGTCGATATCCCCAATGCGGCCGCCCGCCAGGATTGCGAGCCGCGAGAGATACCGGTGCGGGTGGCGGATTAGACGACGGCCGACCGCCGGCTGCGGACGGCCGACGACAGACCACGCCAATCGCTCGCGACTTGCCGCTTGCTCCCCTTCCCCCTCTCTCCCTTTCTCTCCTTCCTTCTTCCCACCTTAACCTCCCCTAAATGTCGTTGGAGTGCCCCGGTAAACGGGTTACACTAAACATGGTTAGCAGGGGCCGGCCGCGCTCAATCAGCGAGGCGATCTGTGTCGAGGATTGACGATGATGGCCGGCAGATGACTGGCGACACCGTCAGTCTTTTTTTGTCTATGAAGAGGATCATCAACGTCGGAGTAATGATGGGAATTGTGCAGCTGGGGCTGCTGCTGGTCGCTTGCAACTCGCCGGTCGCTCAGCCGCCGTTGGCCGGCAGTCCCGCGATTGAGGTGACGGCGCCGGCGGTTACGCCATCGACGGCCGTCCCCGTTCCTGTTGCCGCTCGCACGTTGGCGGCAACGCCCGCTCCCCAGATTCATGAGGTCACCCCGGCGGTTACGATGATACCGGTCACGGTCGAAGTCACTCGACCGCCGGTGGGCACCGCCGAGCGTCCCGTGCAATTGTTGTTCCCGCCTGTCGCCGCCGGAGCCGTGATCGCCCAGCGCGCGGCGCCCTTGGTCGCGGCGTTGCAGGCCGCCACCGGCGCGGAGTTTGTCGTGGGGGTCGTCGACAGTGAGGCCGCATTGGTCGAATTATTGTGTACCGCCCCCGAAGACGTTATCGGCTTTATCTCGGCCGCGGCCTACACCATCGCCCACGACCAGTGTGGCGCACAGCCCGGGCTTGTGGCCGTGCGGGAAGACGGCCTGACGTGGCAGATGGGGATGCTGGCTATTCGTCCCGGGGGCGCCGCGGGGCTGGCCGATCTGGCGGGCAAGCGCTGGGCCGTAGCCGATACCCATAGTCTGCCCAATTATCTGTATTTCCTGTCGCAAATGACTGCGGCGGGCATTGCGCCGGGCGAGATCGTGGATGCGCCTGAGGAATCCTCGGCCTTGTTGTCGCTCTATAACGGAGAGGTAGATTTCTCCACGGCGAGCTTCATCCCGCCCATCATGCCCCACGATCGGCAATGGATCGCCGGGGAGACGGAAGCGGAAGAGTGGCGGCTGCTCGGTATTCCGCCGTCGCGTAGCCCCATTGGCTATGTGGTCGTCGCCGGCGAGCCTGAGTTTGGCGGGTATCGCCTTCGCGACGCGCGCGCGCGAATGTTCGACACGACGCCGGAGATATTCAACGCGACCCGTATCCTGGCTCTGAGCGAACCGATCCCCAATGATACCATCGTGTTCGGGGCCAATTTCCCGTTGGGGATTGCTCGCCAGGCGTTGGCAACCATGACCGAGTTTGCCGCATCCGATGCCTGCGCCACGTCCCTGTGTTCGGCCGACCTGTTCGGCTGGGCCGGCCTGCAACCGGCCGAAGATGCTGCCTATGACCCGATTCGCGTTATCAAAGATACGCTGGAACTGGAAGCTGCCGACTTATTCGCAGAACTGGACTGAGATGATCGACGTCGCCATTATCATTGTAAGCTGGAACGTGCGGAACTATTTGTCCGATTGCCTGCGTTCGGTCGCGGCCGATTTGCGCGTCTCGCGCCTGCAGGGTGAAATCTGGGTCGTGGATAATGCCTCTACGGACGGCACGGTCGCCCTGCTGGAAGACTTGTTCCCTCAGGTCCACGTCATCGCCAATCAGACAAACGCCGGTTTTGGCGCGGCCAACAATCAGGGCATGCGCGCGGCGGCGGCCCATCACCCGCGCTACTATTTCTTCCTGAACCCCGACACGCTGGTGCGGCCGGGGGCCATCGGCCGTCTGGTGAAATGCCTCGACGAACGCCCCAAGGGGGGCATGGCCGGCGCGCGCCTGACCTACGGTGACGGGCGCTTCCAGCACAGCGCGTTTTCTTTTCCCGGGCTGGGTCAATTGGTGTTCGACCTCTATCAGATGCCGTCGCGACTCTATGAGAGCCGCCTCAACGGCCGATATCCGCGCCGCTACTATCGCACCGACCGCGCGCCGTTCACCGTCGATCACCCTTTGGGGGCGTCGATGCTGGTGCGAGCCGATGTGGCCGAATCGACCCAGGGCTTTGACGAGTCGTTTCACATGTATTGTGAGGAGATCGACTGGAGTTGGCGCGTGCGCGAGTCGGGCTGGGAGATTTACGCCGTACCCGCGGCCGAAATCGTCCACTTCAGCGGCGAAAGCACCCGCCAGATCCCGGCCCAGTCGATGGTCAACCTGTGGGAGAGCCGGGCGCGCCTCTATCATAAACACCACGGCCGCATTCGACAGGCATTGGCCCGCTGGCTGGTGCGCTCGCGCATGGCCGCGCGCGCCCGCCACGCCGGCGATCCCGAACTGAAGGCGGCATACGAGCATATCGTCGACGTCTGGTCGATGAACGGTAAAGTGGGCTAGCCGCTGCGGCGGCCGAAAAATAAAGGCGGATGGGTCACCAGACCTGTCCGCCTTTTTGTTTGCGATATCGGGGTGTTCGGGCGTCTACTGGATAAAGCGTTCGATGGTCGCGTTGGCCCACAAGCCTTCCAGCCACACGTCGTAAGCCGCTTGCATGAGGCCGTAGCGATCGTCGGCGGTCAACTCGCGATTGGGGTCGCGTTCCGTCACCTTGATGATGTAGTAAGTTGTTTTACCGGCGGCATCGGTGACGGCGATCACGTCGCTGATCTCGCCCGGCCGGAGAGCAAAGGCGGCCGCCTCGACGTCGGGCACCAGCAGGCTGCCCACCCTGAAGAAGCCCAAATCGCCGCCGTTGGCCCCGGTCACCCGATCGACCGAGTTTTGTTCCGCCAGAAAGGCGAAGTCATCCCCGGCGCGGGCGCGCTCCAGCACCGATTGGGCCAGCGCGCCGTCGTCCATCTGGATGTAGCTGGCGCGAATGTGTTCCATCGTCGTCGGCACGTCGGCCGTCACGCGGGCGATCATCTCGCCGGTGACGATCTCGGCCGCCAGCGTCTCGCGAAATTCCTCTTCTGTCCAGCCGTTGGTCTGCAGGAAGGTCTGGAACGCGGCCTCATCCGCGGCGCGCAGTTCGGCCAGACGTTGGTCGACCATTTCGGGCGTGGCGACGACGCCGGCGGTGGCCGCCGCCTGCATGATGAGTTGGCGCTCGATGAGCGCGTTGAGCACCTGCTCGCGGACGTCGGTCGTCTCGCTGCCCGGCGTCGTTTGCTGCGTGCTATAGCGCGCCAGCTCCGCCTCGAAATCGGACAGGAATATCTGCTCGCCATTGACCAGCGCGGCCAGCGGCTCGGTCGGCGTGGGCGAGGGCGGGACGGCGGTGTTGGTCGCCGCGGCCGCCGGGGGGAGCGTTGCGGCGTCTCCGGGGGCAGTGGCCACGGGCAGGAGCGTTGTCGATGATCCGGCGTTGCGACATGCCACGGCCGACAGGAGCAAAATGATGAGCGCCAGAAGCGCCGGTTTTCGTTGAGTCATAGCGGTTAATTATAGCGTAATGTCGCCTCTCTATACGATTCGGCCGCGCTTGATGACAGTCTCAACCAGATTCGTGCCGTAGCGATAGCCGACCTGCCGGTAATCGGCGACATTGAGGATGAGGATGTCGGCCTGATAGCCGGGGGCCAGGCTGCCGACGTCGTGGCCGCGGCCGATGGCGAAGGCGGCGTTGAGCGTGGCGGCGACGATGGCCTGGGCCTGCGTCAGCCCCATATAGCGGCAGGCGAGGGCGACGACCATCTGCATGGATTCGCACCACGTCGTGCCGGGGTTCAGGTCGGTGGCCAGCGCCAGCGCGCCGCCGGCAGCCAAAATGGCCCGGGCCGGGGTGTACTCCTTGTGGGCCAACCCGAACGGAGTACCGGGCAGACCAACGGCCAGCGTGTCGCCGCGGCCGAGGGCGATGATGTCGGCTTCGGGTGTCATCACCAGATGATCGGCCGATGTCGCTCCGAGTTCGACGGCCAGCTTTGTACCGCCCAGACCGACAAACTCATCGGCGTGGACCTTGAGCCGGTAGCCGAGCGCGGCGGCGGCGGTCAGGATGCGCCGCGTCTGCTCCAGATCGAAAGCGCCGTCTTCGCAAAACACGTCGCAAAATAGCGAGATGCCCCGCTCGTGCATCCAGGCCGCCCCGGCGGGCAGCATCTCGTCGATGACGAGTCGGACATAGCCCTCGGTATCGCCGCGATATTCGGCCGGTACGGCGTGGGCCGGGAGAAAGGTGGGCGTCAGTTCGACCGGCTGGGTCATGGCCAGAGCGACGATGGCGTCGAGTTGCTTGATCTCGGTCGCCGTGTCCAGCCCGTAGCCGGTCTTGGCTTCGGCGCTGGTCGTGCCGTGGCGCAGCATGCGCGCCAGGCGCGGCAGGTTGTCGGCGACGAGTTCGTCAATGCCGGCCTGCCGCGTGTTGCGCACGGTGGACATGATGCCGCCGCCGGCGTTCATGATCTCCATGTAGGTGGCCCCGGCCAGTCGTTGCTCGAATTCACCGGCGCGATCGCCCGCCCAGGGCAGATGGGTGTGCGGGTCGACGAAGCCGGGTATGACGCAGCGGCCGCCGGCGTCGATGGTGATCTCGGCCTGGAAGCGAGCGCGCAGTTCGGCCGACGGGCCGACGGCGACGACGCGGCCGTTGCGGGCGACCAACGCCCCATCGGGGATAAGGCCCAGGTCACCCAGCGCCGCGCCCCGTTGCGGGCCCTCGTCGTGGGTCGGAACAACACAGAGTTGCTCCGCCGAATGAATCAGCAGATCAACAGGTTCACTCATGGGAAGCCTCCTTGCCCTCGCGTATCCAGCGAGCCAGCACGAGCACGGCCAGCAGCATCATGATGGCCGAGATGGTGCTGTTGCCGGCCACCCCCGCCACCTCCCAGGCGTATGGTCCAACGAGCGAGCCGATGGTGCGCCCCGCGGCCATCGCCCCCAGGCTCATCGACATGACCGCGGCGCGTTCGCTGGGCACCAGTTCGGTCAACAGGGGGATGGCCCCGACGACGGCGATCTCGAAGGTGAAGAACAGGGCGATCATCGCCGCCATGGCCGTCGCCAGCGAGCCGGTGCTGAAAGGGATGATCAGGAAGATGATGGCGTTAAGGATGCCGCACAGGATAACCACCGGCCGCTTGCCGAAGCGATCGACAGACCAACCGGCCGTCGCCTCGCCGCCCATTTCGGCCAGGCCGATGAGCGTGGTGGCGAAACCGAGGCTGGTCAGGCTCAGATTAAAAGTGCTTTCCATCCAGTCGCCATAGACGATGAACAGGGTCTCCTGGGCTACCAAAACCAGCATCATGTAGAGCGCGGCGGCCCAGATGATCGGGTGCTTGCGCAACATCTGCCAGGTGTAGCTTATGCCGATACCGTGACGACGACCCTTGCCGGCGGGGGGCAGGGCGCGCCACAGCATGGCTGCCGCCGCGAGGCCACCTACTCCCAGCCACAGGAAGGGCGCGGGCCAGCCCTGGTTGGCGATCAGCCAGCCGGTGAGGGGCGCGCCGACGAGAAAGGCCCCGCTCCAGGCGAATTCGGTGACCGACAGCGCCTTGCCTCGCTGATGATAGGGCACGATGTCGCCGAGGTAGGATTGCATCGCCGGGTCGTAGATGACCTTGAGGACGCCGGCCATGATGATGGCGATGCCAAACGTCCAGATTACCGGGACGCCCACCACCAGCAGCGAGGCAATGCCAAAGATCAACAGCGAGGTCGACATGACCACCCGGCGGCCGTAACGCTCCGGCAGCGGCGCAAACAGGGGCGCGAACAGACCCAGCAAGTTGCGCAGGGAGACGATAAAATAGATGGTCTCGATGGGCACGCCGAGGCCGCGGGCGAACGCCGGGGCGAAGGGGTAGACGACGCGCAAGAGCGTGTTCTGGAGAAAACGGGCGAAGGTCAGAACGCCCAACTGGGCGAGTCGCCGGCCATCCCAGCTCCATGTCGCGACGGCCGACGCGCTTTCCTGTGGTTGGGCCATATGGCAGGGAGTTTAACCCATGCGCAGGGGACTCACAATGATTAACGGCCCGGGAGACATGTGTTGCGTCAGTTGTTTCTTTGCAGGAGTCATGCAATATCCGCCTTTCCGCGCTTGATACGTTTATCGTTAGGGAGCCTTGACAGAGGTAGGGTGACTGTTATACTCCCTTTTAATGTCATGACGCACAATGTCATGGAATTGATACGTTCGCTGCAATGTGCAGAACGGTTAAGCGTTGAAACCCATACCCGCCACCAGGGTAACCAGGAAAGGAGATCAGATTTCGAATGAGCGTAGCCGAATTATTTAACAGTATGCCGGGTCGGCTTCAGGTCGACAAGGCCGCCGGGGTCAGCATGAGCATCCTCTTTGACTTGAGCGGTGATGGCGGCGGCCAGTACCTCGTCGACCTCAAGGACGGCAAGTTGAACGTGGCCGAGGGCGCGCCCGCGGCCGCCCCCAGCGCCACCGTCAAGATGGCGGCCGATGATTTCAAGGCGATGTCCGCTGGCAGCCTGAACCCGATGATGGCTTTCATGACCGGCAAGATTAAGGTCGACGGCGACCTGAACTCCGTCATGAAGTTCCAGTCACTGGTTGGGTTCTAATTCTGAAGACAGACCTGACTGGTCGGCGATGTAAGAGCGGGAGCGATCCCGCTCTTTTTTGTTGGGGACCTCAACGCGCCTGCTCGCCGCGGCGGCTGAAATAATCGAGCAGCAGGGCGTGGACGAAGGTGTAGCCGCCACCGACCTTGCGCAGCAGGTTCCGCTCGGCGGCCAGGTTGAGGAAAGCGGTCGCGTCGTCGGGGAAATCGCCCCGGTCATGGAGAATGCTCCGCAGCCGCCAATGCTGCAGCCAGGCCAGGAAGCCGAACGACAGGCCGCAGCCCGCGCCCAGAAACAGGGCCAACCACAGCAGCCATGCTGCCGCCGGGATGAATGCCTGACGGCTCGTGACGGCCGCGGCGACGGCGACGGCCACCGCGCCGAGGATCAATGTCGTGGCGATGACCAGGCCGGCGACCATCAGGCCATTGCGCCGCGACTGCTCCACGCCCTGACCGGGTGTCGTGCGCAGCCGCAAGTCGCTGCGCAGCAGGGCGTTCTCGACCATTGTAAGGACGCCGCCGGCCACGGACAGGAGTGCCGGCCAGGGCGTACTTGTCCAGCGATCGAGCCAGGCGACCAGCGCGCCCAATCCCAACCCAACGGCCGCGCCGGTGCCAAACCCCAACGCCGCCCACGGCCACGACCAGCCCAGAGATTCCACGGTCTCGATGCGCTTGAAGGGCAGCCGGCCGCGCACCAGAAAGCGCCCCGTGATCGCCGGGACGGCCGCGGCGAATAACCCGACAAGCAGCAGCGCCCCCGCCGCGCCCCAGCGATTGTACAAGAGCAGCAATAGCGCTCCCGGCACGGCCGCTCCCGCCAATATGCCGAAAACGGACAGGCGCATCTGACGAACGAAACCGCGGCCGGCGTCATCGGGCAGCCAGGACGGCTGCATGTCTTCCAGGAAGAAGGTAGGCTTCATGGCGCGCGTCTGCTGTTTGGCCAGCCACGACAGCCAGCTGATGGTGTCGCTGGGCGAATAGCTCATGTTCTTGCCGCGGTAGCGAGCCATACGTTCCACGTAGACGTCGAAGAGGTGTTGGCGGCTGAGCAGGCCGTCGCCCAGATCGGCCGCGCCGCTCTCCGGCGGCCGGTTGGCGGCCAGGGTCATGATCGACAGCATGAGTGGTGTCTGGGCCAGCTCCTGGAGCGTGTGATCGGCGGCCAGCGAGGCGCGTAGCCCATCGAGTTTATTACCCCGCCGCTGCAGATAGGTGTCGATCTGCTCCAGGGTCAGCGGTTGGAGAATGATCGCCTTGTCCATGTGCAGGCGAGTGGCCAGGGCCTGATAATCCCGGTTGCGGGCCGTCACCAGCAGCGGCACGCCGGGATGGCGAGCGCGGAACTCGTTAATGGCTTCGGCGCAGGCCGGGCGATGGGCCGGATCCACCTCATCGAGGCCGTCGAGCAGGGGGATGAATTGTCCGGCGTCGATCCATTGCTCGCCAAGCTTGCGCGGGACCTCGTAGTTGCCGGCCAACTGCTCCACCAGCCATTGGCTCAGGGTTCGGCCGTTGGTATAGGTCGCCAGGCTGAAGACGGCCGGCATGGGGCAGGTTTCATCAGCCTCGGCCTGAGCCATCAAATGGCTGACCAGTTGCAGCAGCATGGTCGTCTTGCCCGCGCCGGGTTCACCCAGCACGAGCAGGACGCGATCGGCCGCGGCGAAAACATCTTCGATCCGGGTTCCGACAGGCAACAGGTAGTCGTATTCGGGTGCCTGCTGCCAGCTGGGCACACCGCTGTTGCCCAACGCTGCCGGGCGATAGGCGAAGCCCAGGTCGATGATTTCGCCGCCGTGGAGCGACTCCTCAAGGACGCCATCCAGCCACACCGTTTTCACGCGGCGCAGCATGACAGTTCGATTGTGACGTTCCTGGTCGTTCATTTTGCCTGCCCGCGCTTTGGTTATGATTGGCTATCGCGAGAGGGGCGGGATAGTGGGGAATTATACCTCCTTTACAGAGAGGGCTATACTATTCAGCGAGTGATCCCGCTTCATGGAAATACGCCGATGAATGATGAATTCGCCCGCGCGTTGTGGCGCATCTATAACCGCCCGGACTCGCCGGCGCTGTGGCAGGGTGGCGGCAATCTGCCGTGGAACGACCCCGATTTCTCGGAGCGGATGCTGCGCGAACATCTGGATGAGGGACACGGCGCGGCCACGCGGCAGGCGGCCGAGCGGGCCGCGCAACTCGATTGGTTTCAGGAGCAATTGGGTCTGCGGCCAGGTAGTCGTGTGCTCGACCTGACCTGTGGCCCCGGCCTCTACGCGGTGGCGCTGGCCGAACGGGGAATGAACGTGACGGGCGTGGACTTCAGCCCCGCGTCAATCGCCTATGCGCGCGAGTTGGCCGTCGCCGCCGGCGTGGGTGACCGCTGTCGATTCATCGAGACTGATGTGCGCGACTATGAGCCGGAACGGGAAGGCTACGACGCGGCGCTTTTTCTCTATGGCCAACTGGCCGTCTTTCCGCGCGAGGAGGCGGCGGCGCTGCTGGGCAAGGTGGCGAGCGCGCTGCGGCCTGGTGGGTGGCTGGTCGTGGAGCTGCTCGATCCGGCGCGGGTGGACAAGAGCGATAGCTCGTGGTGGTTCACCGACGACACGGGGCTGTGGGGCGGGCGGCCGTTTCTCCATTTGGGAGAGCGGCGCTGGAACGCGGCCGAACGGGCCTCGGTGGAGCGCTACACTATCCTGCATCTGGAGAGTGGGGTGATGGATGAGATCATCCTCTGCGATCAGACCTACGAGGCGGAAGAGATGGCGGGGATGATGCGCGCGGCCGGATTCAATGAGATGAAGAGCTTCGCGGCATGGGCGGGGCTGCCGCTCTATGACGCTGAGGAATGGGTGGCCTATATCGCGCAGCGATAGCTTACGATGTTGTATCTTGTCCTGATTGCTCAAGGAAGATGACGAACATCATCAATTCCGAATAGAGTTGATCAAACACGGTTCGGGCCTCTAGAGTCAGATGACCCACTCGATCGCCGTCCAATTGAAAAGCATAGACGTTACGGACGACATGCCGGAATCGCAGAAAATCATCCAGAGCCGTGCAGGTGACTTCGGTAAGCACTCGCGGGCGAATGCCAGGAAGCTCGACGCACATTTGTCTTAACAAATCGCGATGCCAGGCTTCACTCGCCGGCATACTTCTGTCAACTGTCGTCACAATTTGGCGAAAAATCCGTTCCAGGCCAGTGTAGAAATCGTGCAGGTTCAGTGCAACGGCATCAATATAGAGGTCGGAGTCTTCGGCATGTTGTTTTGCTGCAATATTGCCTCTCTCCGCGCGTGAGATCACCTGATTTAGTTCAGCCAGTTCTTGAGGAATTCTTGCTGCGAGAACCAGATAATCAACGTTCACAGTTCTACCCCCTCGCTCATAATCGACTCCATCAACGCGGGGGTGGCCGTCGCTACATCAACCAGATTGACATCTATCCCCATTTCCATATCCATCATTGCGCCAATTGCTCGCAATGTATCTTTGGAATCGATCCCCCAGGCAGCAATATCAACATCTGACCACCGCGTGAAACTACCGTCTCTGACTAATGAACCAAATGCGACCACGCGCGAAGCGTGGAAATCTTGCCGTAGAAGATCGGCGGCAGCATGAGCGGCCGCCCAGGCCGTTTCCCGACGCCGCTTCTCCATCTCTTGATCCTTGACGCGCAGATAAACGGCATTGGCACGAAAAACAGCAAGCTCTTCCTGAGACCAAATAGATTCAGCCATCAATTCAATTATAACAGGAAATCCTTTGGTCGAGTGAGTTGTCACATCATAGCAATCCCCTACAATTCACATCCATGATCCGTCTCAATGGCGTCGTTAAACAATATGGCCTTAACCCGGTTCTGCGAGGCGTCGATCTGAACGTCGAGCAGGGGGAGTTTGTCACCCTGGTGGGGCCGAACGGGGCGGGCAAGAGCACGCTGATGGGCATCGTCGCCACCTTGCTGCGGCCGACGTCGGGCGATGTATTCGTTGGCGGCTGGCGGCTGCCGGAGCAGGCCGATCGCGTCCGGCGCCATATCGGTCTCGTTTCCCACCATTCGCTGCTCTATCGTGATTTGACCGCGGCCGAGAATTTGGCTTTCTTCGCCAAACTCTACCGGATGGAAGACGCCGACGAGAGGGTCGCCGACGCGCTGCACAAGGTGGGCCTCTATGCCCGGCAGCGCGACCCGGTGGGCACCTTCTCGCGCGGCATGGTGCAGCGACTGACCATCGCCCGCGCCACACTCCATGAGCCGGACGTGCTGCTGCTTGATGAGCCGTATACCGGCCTGGATCAGGAAGCGAGCTATCTGCTGGACGAACTGTTGCGCGGCGAGACGGCGCGCGGGCGCACCATCCTGATGATCACCCACGACCTGGGTCACGGGTTGGGGCTGGCTGATCGGCTGGCGATCCTTTATGGCGGCATTATCGCTCGCGAGGTGTCGCGGGCCGAGATCAGCCCGGCGGCGGTCTATGACCTGTATGCGGAAGTGACGATGG
>DAOMSB010000016.1:0-39731 GCA_035446145.1 Promineifilum sp. (SeqCode)
GCGGGTACATCGTTTCGTTCATCGCTCAGGGAAGAAACTCGCACACCAGCCCGTCTCCGCCACCATCCAGTTTGTGCACGTCGCGGCCGGTGGCGTCCATGCAATATTCAAAACAAGTTTGCGCCTCATCGCGCGATTGAAAGTCACGGCAGTTATAGAGATTTCGATCGCAATCGCAGGGGCCGGTGAGGTCGGGGCGACTCCACATGCCCACGCCGGCGTCCCTGGCTTCGGTTTGTAGCCCGCGTAGATAGTCGGTCTGGGCCACGTCCGGCGGAAAGGTGACCAACCGCGCAAAACCGCCACGCATCAGCTCCGCGTTGACGAATGTGCCATCCTCCAGGTAGACATAACGCAGCAGGCGGCCATAACGGTCCGTATCGCTGACATCTCGCACGAGGATCACCGTCTGGTCTTCCACCAGATCACGATTGAAGTCGGCCGCATCCTTATAGAATGGTTCTTCGCGCTCCGGCGTATCGACGCCGATATAGCGCAGGCGATAGGTGCGGCCGTCCAGATCCACCTCGATGGTGTCGCCATCGAATACATGAGTGACCTTGGCGCGTTCGCCCTCTGGTATTTCGGCTTTGTTGGCCGGTTCGTCATCACGTAGGGGGGAAGTTGAATCCGGCGGCGGGGTGACGGCGGACGTTGTTGTTGACGGCATGCAAGCAGTCAGAACCAGACAGCCCGCAATGCACAGTAATAAATAGAAAAGATGTGTGGATCGAATCATGAAAGATGAAGGCTCTTTATATGGTTAATGACTTGTGCAGAACGGCAAGGGCCTGACGCTCTCGGAAGGTTCCCTCGACGATTCTATGTCCGATCATAGATTAATTCCTCGATCCGTGAATAGTAGCTGTTTTTGTTCGTCTGTCATCTGAAAGAAGATTGACTGGCTACCCATGCTCTGTATAATTGCCGAATGAATACTCAAGCTATGAGTAACTCATTTCAGATTTCTCTTACAACTGAAATCGCCTTGCTGGGCTTCCCACGCAAGCAGCCGCTTCATGGTTACGAGATCTATCGTCGCCTGAATGAGACGCCGGAGCTTAGGGCGGTATGGCGCATGAAGCAGGGCCGACTCTATGCGTTGCTGGCGCGGTTGGAGGAGGAGGGGCTGCTGCATGCTACGCATGAGCCGCAAGACAATCGGCCGCCCCGCAAGGTTTTCCATCTGACGTCAACAGGTGAAAACGTCTTCAGCCAGTGGTTGATCGAGCCTGTCAAATTACCGAGGGAAATGCGACTGGACTTCATGCTGAAGTTGTATTTCGCGATGTGGGAAGAACCCTCGATCATCACCGAATTACTTCGGCGACAACAGATGGTCTGCGCTGACTGGCTGGCAAGCCAACAAAAGAAAGACGTCGCCGGAAGCACCTACCTGGCCTTTGTGCGTCGATATCGTTATGGCCACATAGAGAGTATCCAAAACTGGTTGATGATGTTGGCAAACGAGTTTGCCGGCCATCAGACCCCCCAATAGTTCATCTTAGAGGAAGAAATGTTCAAATCGTGGATTGAAAAGCAAAAGACTCTGACCTTTGCGGTGCTGGCCTTGCTGCTATTGGTTGCATCTTGCACGCAAAATGGGGGCACAGCCCCAACGGCACCTGAACAATCCCCTGTTGAGGAAAGGACCACGCTTACTGTCTATGCGGCCGCCTCTCTTACCGATGCCTTCGGGAAGCTTGCAGAGACCTATAAGGTGAATAACTCCAATGTTGATGTGGTCTTCAGTTTTGCCGGGTCCAATCAACTGGCGGCACAGATCAATCAGGGCGCTCCGGTCGATGTGTTCGCCAGTGCCAATTTGTCACAAATGGAGAATGTTGTCGCCGAGGGGAGGATCGATGCAGATGCGCCGCGCGTCTTTGTTACGAACCGTCTTGTACTGGCCTATCCCGAAGCAAATCCGGCCGGCATCACCACCCTGGCAGACCTGGCCTTGCCCGGCACATTGATTGTCCTGGCGGCTGAAGAGGTGCCGGTAGGCCGCTATTCGCTGGAGTTTTTGGATAAGGCAACGGCCGACCCAACGTTTGGGAGCAGCTTTAAGGAAGACGTGCTGGCCAATGTGGTGTCCTATGAGGAAAACGTTCGCGCCGTATTAAATAAGGTGTCGCTGGGCGAGGCTGATGCGGGTATTGTCTACCTGAGTGACCTTGTGGGGGTGGAGGGCGTCAGCTATCTGGAGATACCCGATAGCCTGAATAGCGTGGCGGAATACCCTATCGCCGCCTTGAATGACAGCAAAAATGCAGAGGCGGCCGCGGCATTCATCAATTTAGTGATTGGAGCGGAAGGGCAAGCCATCCTCGGCGAGTACGGGTTTGGACCGGCCCCAGCCCCATGAGGTCTTTTCTCACCGGTGACGACAAGTCGCCACGGAGGGTAGTACAGCGACAACGCCATCGGCCAGAGACGTGGTGGGCGTTCTCCCTGCCGCTGCTGCTTTTCCTTCTGATCCCGCTGCTGGCGCTCATCGGCTACAGCAGCCCGGAACAACTGGTAGAGAACCTGGCCTTGCCGGAAGTCCGGCAAGCCATCATGCTCAGCCTAAGGACCAGCACCCTGGCTACGCTGGCCTCCGTTCTTTTGGGCACGCCGATGGCTTATCTGCTGGCACGGCGCGAATTCCCCGGCCGGCTGCTGCTCGACAACCTCATTGATCTGCCTATCGTCTTGCCGCCGGCTGTGGCGGGGCTGTCGCTGCTGCTCGTTTTTGGGCGCCGGGGGCTGGTTGGCGTCTGGCTCGATTCGTTTGGGTTGCGGGTAACCTTCACCGAGACGGCCGTTGTCATCGCCCAGACCTTCATCGCCGTCTCGCTCTTCATTCGCGCCGCATCAATTGGTTTCGCCGGTGTTGAGCCTGAACTGGAGGACGCGGCCGCCATCGACGGAGCCAGTCACTGGCAAACATTTTCGCGTATCACCGTGCCGCTGGCCCGGCGAGCGGTGCTGACCGGCATTGCCCTGGCTTGGGCGCGTGCCCTGGGCGAATTTGGCGCGACGATCATCTTCGCCGGCAACTACCCTGGCCGCACACAAACGATGCCGCTGGCGATCTACCTTGGCTTCGAGCTTAATCTGGATGTAGCTGTGACGTTGTCGGTCATTCTCGTGCTTTTGTCGTTTATCGTCCTGTTGGTGGTTAAAGGCTTCTTCGGTATTGGGGATCAGGAAGAATAAACGCCGGAATGATCGATGCGATTGTCTCTATTGAATTAGGTGCATCTATCCTCTTCTGCTGGTATCATCTTCAAGGGATCCCAACGATGGTAAGCGCTTGACGCGTTTACCCTACCGATTCTTTTCATCTATCCTTGATTGCAACCTTATCACCCTTATAGCCCCATAGTTCCGGAGGGAGTATGCTAGGCTTTATTCAGATATTGGGCGGACTAGCCCTGTTTCTCTATGGCATCTCCTTGCTTAGCTCCGGCATGGAGAAACTGGCCGGGGATCAAATCCAGAAATGGCTTGATCGCGTAACGAACAACCGCATGAAGAGTATGGCTTTCGGCGCGGCTTCCACCGCCGTGTTGCAAAGCAGTGGTTTGTTGATGGTGACGATGATTGGCTTGATCAATGCCAATCTGATGACCGTGACGCAGTCCATTAGTGTCATGCTGGGGCAGGAGATTGGCACCACTCTAACTGCCCAGATCGTCGCATTTGAGATCGGCAACTTCCGGTTGCTTTTGGTCATCCTCGGTTATACCTTTCTTGAATTTTTCCCCAAACGCGACTGGCGAAAGTTTGGCGAGATTCTGATGGGCCTCGGCATTATCTTCGTCGGGATGACGTACATGGCCGGCGCGCTGGACGAGCTGATTCAGATCCCGTGGGTCGCCAATCTCCTCGATCTTATGGGTCAGTACCCCTTGATCGGCGTGTTGTTGGGCATCGTTGCAACGGCCTTCACCCAAAGCAGCACGGCCGTTACCAGCATGGCCGTTGCTATGGGTATGACCCAGGTCATCACGCTGGAGGGCGCGATCGGGGTGATCCTTGGCGCCAATATTGGCTCCTGTGTGACAGGCCTTCTCGCATCATTCCGTTTGTCGTCTTCTGCCCGGCAGGCATCTTATGCTCAAATCATCATCAATGTAGTCGGTGTGCTGATCTTCCTGCCTTTCATTCCCCAGTTTGCGGAGTTCATTCAACGAACGTCATCCGAACTCCCCCGACAGATCGCTAACGCCCACACCATCTTCAATTTGTCGGTCAGCCTGGCGCTATTCCCGTTCGTCAAACAACTTGCTGCGGTAGTTAAGCGGATAGCCCCTGATGATCCGGTTGTCGTGAAGGAAAAGCTCACGAAGTATATTGATGAGATGCAATACGCCGTCCCGTCGGTTGCGCTCAATGAAGCGGCGCGCGAACTGATGCACCTTGGGGACGTAACCCAGGAGATGGTCGCCCTCAGTTGCAACGCTTTGCTGAAAAAGGAGCCGGCCGATGCGCAGAAAGTCCTGGATATGGAAACCCGGATGGTCGATCTGGTCGCGAAGGAAATTGAGGATTTCGTCAATAACCTTTTCCGCTCCGAACTGAGCATGAGCCAGTACAATCGAGCTTTGGAAATTAAAAATATGACGATTGATGTCGAGCGCGTGGGTGATATGGCGGAGAATATCGCCAACTGCGCCCTGAACAGGATTGCCGGGGATATCACCTTTACCACCGAAATTACTCAGGAGCTGGAACGGCTCTCGGATTTCGCGCGATCGATCTATGCCCAATCTCTCGCAGCCTTCCGGACGGATGATACAGAGTTGGCGCTTCAGGTGCGCAAGTCAGAGAACGAGTTTGATAACATGTATTGGGAAGCTCGCGAGAGGCACGATCAACGATTAAAAGCGGGGATGGCTGATCCTGAGGCGGAAGCAATTTTCAGGGAGGCTTTGCGCCTGCTGGAGCGTATTAGTGATCATGCGGATAACCTGGGCGCCAGCGTATTGCGAACCTGAGTCATACGTCGGCGAGGGAATGCTTCGAGCATATCGGGCATCTGCATGACATGAAAAAGCACCGCGGTTTCGGCCGCGGTGCTTGCTATAACTACCTTGCGTGAGGCGCAGTAACCTACACGTCCAGGTTCCTCACCTCGCTGGCGTGGGTAGTGATGAAGCGGCGACGGGGCGCAACTTCGTCGCCCATTAGCATGTCGAATGTCCGGTCAGCCACCACGGCGTCTTCCACGGTCACCTGCAGCAAGGTGCGGACGCCGGGATCCATCGTCGTCTCCCATAACTGCTCCGCGTTCATCTCGCCCAAACCCTTGTAGCGCTGAATGCTGAACTTCTGCCCGTTGAGCTTCTTCATCAGCGCGTCACGTTCGGCCTCGGTGTAGGCATAGGCGATCTCCTTGCCATGTTTCACGGCATAAAGCGGCGGTTGGGCGATATAGAGATGGCCGTTCTCGATCAGCGTGGGCATATAGCGGAAGAAGAACGTCAGCAGCAGCGTGCGGATATGACTGCCGTCCACATCGGCGTCGGTCATGATGATCGTGCGGCCGTAACGCAGGTTGCTCAGGTCAAACGACTCGCCGATGCCCGTGCCCAGCGCCGAGATGAGCGCCTTGACTTCATTGTTGCCCAAAATCTTGTCCAGCCGGGCGCGCTCCGTGTTCAGGATTTTGCCGCGCAGCGGGAGGATGGCCTGGAAATGGCGGTCGCGTCCCTGCTTGGCCGTGCCACCGGCTGATTCACCCTCGACGATGTAGAGTTCGGCGCGGGTGGGGTCGCGTTCGGAGCAGTCGGCCAGCTTGCCCGGCAGGGTCAGGCTATCAAGCGCGCTCTTGCGCATGACCAGTTCGCGGGCGGCCTTGGCGGCGTCGCGCGCGCGTGAGGAGGTCAGGCAGCGGTCGATGATGCGCTTGGCCTCGCGCGGGTTTTCGTCAAGAAATGTCTGTAACGCCTCGCCCAACACGGCCGACACCTGCCCGGCGACCTCGGCGTTCATCAGTTTAACCTTGGTCTGGCTTTCGAACTGCGGGTCGGGGTGCTTCACGCTGACGACCAGGGTGACGCCCTCGCGCGTGTCGTCGGAAGAGAAGTTCTTGTCCTTCTCCTTCAGGAAGTTGTTTTTACGGGCGTAGTTGTTGATGACACGCGTCAACGCGGTGCGTGCGCCGGTCAGATGCGTGCCGCCGTCAGGCGTGTTGATCGTGTTGGCGAAAGCGAATTCGGAGATGGCGACGCCGTCGGTGTATTGCACCGAGACTTCGACATCGACGTTTTCCATCTCTTTGTGGGCATAGACGGGATCGTGAAGCACCTTGCGGTTGCGGTTGAGATAGCGCACAAAAGAGCGGACGCCACCCTCGAAGTAGAAGTTCATCTCGCGGGCGGGCGACAGGCGCTCGTCGGTCATCTTCAGGAAGACGCCGCTGGTGACAAAAGCCATCTCGCGGAACCGCGTGACGAGCATCTCAAAGCGGTAGACGTTGTCCTCGGTGAAAATAGTTGGGTCAAACTTAAAGGTTGACCGCGTGCCGGTCGCTTCACCTTTCTTCAGGGGGCGCAGCCGCTCCACAGGCGTCATCGGGATGCCGCGCTCATAGCGCTGCTTCCACACGGCTCCGTCGCGTTTGACCTCGACTTCCATCCACTCCGACAACGCATTCACGGCCGCCGCGCCGACGCCATGAAGGCCGCCCGATACTTTGTAGGCTGCGTTGTCGAACTTGCCGCCGGAATGGAGGCTGGTGTGGACGACCTGCAGGGCCGACACCTTCTCGGTCGGGTGCTCATCAACCGGGATACCGAAGCCGTCGTCTTCCACACTAATGCTGCCATCGGGATGAATCGCCACTTCAATTCGGCCGCAGCGGCCAGCCAGCGCCTCGTCGATGGAGTTGTCGACAATTTCGAAGACGAGATGGTGCAGGGCCTTGATATCAGTGCCGCCGACATACATACCGGGCCGGCGACGAACTGCTTCCAGCCCCTTGAGTACCTGGATATTTCCGGCGTCGTAATGGACTGCCGAGATGTCGTCGTTTTGTTTGGTCTTGGTCATCATAGGGTTATTGTTGCTCTACCTGGTTTGTGGCGGCCGGCGATCGCGCTTCTTGCAGAAACGCCGTATAGCGATCGCGATAAAAAATAAACATGGCCACGATGAGTGCGGTGCAGATGTAGGCATGGGCCAATAAATTGATGGCGGTCACCCATGTGCCGGTATCGACCGACAGCAGGAGGATATCCAGCAGCCGCCGGGCCAGGGTGACAACGAATAGCAATCCCAGCGATGCCGGAAGGTTGGCCCGAAACAAGCGCACGCTCTCGACGATCGTTTGCACGAATCCCGCAGGGTTTAAAGCCATACCCTGCGGGGTGTAGCTGAAAAACATGATGAGCCAGACGATGAACACCATCGCGCCCATGAGGACGAAAGTGGCCATGGTCTGGTTGATCAGGGCGACAAATCCGGAAATAAGCGCTGCCGGGAAAGTGACGGCAACCACGAAGGCCAGAAACAGCAACCCCAGCCCAAGCAAGCGAAACCATGTCCGGCCTGTCCGGCGAGTCAGGCGCGGGGGAGGCATGGCGATTCCCGCGGCCGTCGCGGCCGTTCGGCGCAAGGCATAGGCGATGAGGCTGTAATAGAGGGCGGCCAGCAAAAGCCCACCCAGCGTGAACAAAGCCAGATAGCCACCCCATTCGCCCCAGCCGGCGCGCTCAATGACCAGTGGCTGGATAGGGGTCTTCTCCGGGGTCAGGCCGCTCATTAGCGCCGGAACGCCCATCAACGATACGCTCAGATATGAGAAATGGTTCAGCCGGGCGGCATACAGATCGAGCATGGCGCCCATATCCAACGGCAGGCCCTGAGCCGGTAACTGGGCCGCCAGTGACTCGATCAGCGGCCGAAAGCTGAGGCGCGGCCCAATCCAAAGGAAGAGGTCGAGCGCCGCCGGAACGAGCACCAGCCACAAGTAGCGTGTGGTCAGGTCAAAACCGGCGGCTAACGTTGAAAAGACGCCTGGAAGCGCCATTTGGTTGAGTTGTTTCTGCTGCATGGTTAACAGATGGATTATAACACATCTGTTCTGAGAGGGCTAAGTTTTGGTGGCGTAATCAAGGGCCATATGATTAACCGATAGTTAGCTTCATTTTGAGTACTGATGGTTCGCGCTATGCTAAACTAGTTCACGCAGGGGTTCGACACACGGGAAATGACCCCAAATTGCCACTAAAATATTACCATTGATGAATTGCGTGTTATACTCCGTCCCCACATTCCACGGTGTCGGCCTGTCTCGAATCGTCCCTGCGCTTACTGGCCGGGGTGATGGTCGATTCCCCTATCCTTCAGAGGTATGAACATGGCAGATATCCAGGCAACCGCGAACAAGATTGTTGAGAGCGTAGAACAGGTCATGGTGGGCAAGCGTCAGGCCGTGCAGCTGACGGTGCTGGGCTTGTTGTGCCAGGGTCACATCCTGATTGAAGACGTGCCCGGCGTGGGCAAGACGGTGCTGGCCAAATCAATTGCCAAGTCCGTCGGCTGTAAATTCCAGCGCATCCAGTTCACGCCCGATATGTTGCCCAGCGACGTTACCGGCGTGTCGGTATTTAACCAGCAGACGCGCGAATTTGAGTTTCGCCCCGGCCCTATTCATGCTCAAATTGTCCTGGTCGACGAGATCAATCGCGCCACGCCGAAAACCCAGTCGGCGCTGCTGGAAGCCATGGAAGAGCGACAGGTGACCGTCGACGGCCGCACTTACCCATTGGATCCGCCATTCATGGTCCTGGCCACGCAGAATCCAATCGAGTACGAGGGCACCTTCCCGCTGCCGGAAGCCCAGCTCGATCGCTTCATGCTGCGCATCCGTCTGGGCTATCCGGGCAAGGAAGAAGAGATCGAGATTCTCACGCGCCAACAGCATCGGCATCCGGTCAACTCGCTTGAGCAGGTGGTTGATGTTGATGAACTGCGCGCGGCGCAGGAGCAGATCAAGGATATCTACGTCGACCAGTTGGTGAAGGAGTACATCGTCAATATCGTGCGGCAGACGCGCGAACACCCGGATGTATATCTGGGTTCAAGCTCCCGGGGCGCGTTGGCCATCTATCGGTTGGGGCAGGCGCGCGCGGCGCTCCTTGGCCGGGATTATGTGTTGCCGGACGACGTCAAGGCTCTGGCCGGTCCCGCGCTGGGTCATCGGATTATCGTTGGTCCCGCGGCACGCATCAAGGATATCGAGCCGGAACAGATCGTGCAGGACATTATCGATCAAACCGCCGTTCCCGGCGCTCAGGTCGGCCGCCAGAAGGTGCGCGCCTGATGGCGACGTTTTTCGGGCAACGACGGATCGTTGTCCTCATGTTGGCTCTTGTAGCCTTTTTTGCGGGTCTTGTCACCGGCCGAGACCTGCTTTTTACGCTTTCCTATCTATTGGGACTGTTGCTCATCCTGTCGTTTGTCTGGGCCTGGGTAAATCTCAATGGTGTTCACCTCTCGCGGGTGACCCGTGCCCGCCGGACGCAGGTGGGTAAGCCGCTGGAAGAACGATTCACCGTGCGCAACACAACGGTCGTGCCCAAGCTCTGGCTGGAGGTTCGCGACTTCTCGACGCTGCCCTACCATTATTCCAGCCATGTTGTCAACAACCTTGGCGCCAGGCAGAGTTATAGTTGGCGTGTGACGACGATCTGCCAGCAGCGCGGCCGCTATCAACTTGGCCCGATTCGCCTGCGCACGAGCGACCCGTTCGGCCTCTTTCCGATGGAGCGCGATCTGGCACCGACCAGCAATGTCGTCGTCTTTCCCATGACCTTCGACATCCACCAGCTGGCTTTGCCGGTTGGCATCTTGCCCGGTGGCGATGCCTTGCGTCGCCGCACGCATTACATCACGACCAATGCCTCCAGCGTGCGCGATTACGAGCCGGGCGACAGCTTCAATCGCATTCATTGGCGCTCCACGGCGCGCCGCGACCGGTTGGTGGTGAAAGAGTTTGAGCTGGATCCGCTGGCCGATATTTGGGTTGTGCCCGATATGTCGGTTTTTGGCCATGTGGCTCCGCGTGGCAAAAACGCGGCTCCAACCCCTCCGCCGAGCGATGTTCCAAGTTGGCTAAAGATGAAGGAGTTCCAGCTACCCGAATCGACCGAGGAATATACCGTCACCATCGCCGCTTCCGTGGCGCAGTTCTTTCTGCGTCGTGACCGGGCTGTGGGTATGCTGGCCTATGGGCAATCGAATGAGATCCTGCAGCCGGACAGGGGCGAGCGGCAGTTCAATCGTATCCTGGAAACGCTGGCCGTGCTGCGAGCCGAGGGCGAAGTCCCCTTGCAGGACATGCTCTACGCCGAGTCGCATCTCTTCCCGCGCGGCACGACGGTCATTGTGGTGACACCCAACGGGCGTGAAGAATGGGCGATCAATGCGCGCCAGTTGAATCGGCGTGGCCTGCGCGTGGTGACGATTCTGGTGAACCCGGCGTCCTTTGGCAGCGCGCGTTCGGCTGAGTCGCTCTATCACCTTTTGCGGGGTGGGGGGCAGGTCGTCTACCTGGTCAACAATGGGGATGATCTGACCGCTACCCTGAGCCGCGGCGCGACGCAGCCCAGTCATTTCGCGATATAAAAAAGCTCAGCCAATTCGGCTGAGCTTTCTCGCTAGAGGATCGACAGGGGAATTATCTCGCCGGCGGGTGCGATGGTTTCGCTCGCAGCTGCCGGTCGATGCGGGTCCTTAAGGCGGCCGGACATACTCCACGGCCCGGTGTGGGTGATCTCGACATCCACCAGTTGGCCGCGCAAATCGCGCGGGTCGTCGAAGAAGACTAGTTTGTTATGGGGCGTGCGGCCGCGCCAGCGTCCTTTATCCCGTTCTTCAACCAGAACTTCCACCGTCTCGCCCAGATGCAGGCGCATTTTCTCCAGCAGAATGTCTTTCTGAAGCGCTTCGAGCAGTTGGAAACGGCGGCGCTTTTCTTCGTCGGGCACATCGTCGGCCATGCGACGAGTGCTGACGGTCCCCGGCCGCGGACTGTAGCGAGCCAGATGGATTTTGTCCAGGCGCAACTCGGCCAGGATGTCGTAGGTTTCCTGGAACTGTTCGGCCGTCTCGCCGGGGAAGCCGACGATGACGTCGCAATGGATGGCGGCATCGGGAATGATGGCTCGCACGCGGTGGATGAGGGTCCGATATTCCTCACGAGTATAGCCGCGCTTCATCGCCTCCAGCACTTCGTTATTGCCGGCCTGAATGGGCACTTCGATCTGCGGCATCACTTTCGGCAGTTCGGCCACGGCGCGGATAATGCGGTCGGTCATGTAGCTGGGGTGGCTGGTTAGAAAACGGATGCGCTCCAGGCCGTCGATGTCGTTGATGGCGCGCAGCAGGTCGGCCAAATCCGGGCCGTCGGCCACATCATAGCCATAGCGATCGACGATCTGCCCCAGCAAGACGACTTCCTTGACGCCCTGAGCCACGAGTGAGCGAACTTCGGCGGCAATGTCGCCTATGGGCCGGCTGCGCTCGATGCCGCGCTTCTGGGGAATGATGCAGAAGGTGCAGGCATGGGAGCAGCCGTAGACGATGGCTACGGGCGCGGACACGATCTGGCCGCGCTGCTCGACGGGCAGAATGACCGCTTCATCTTGCAGGGCGAAGTCCTGCAAGGCATGGCGCTCAAGGGTCGATGCCTGTTCGAGATCGTAATCGCTGTCCTGGGTCAGGTGGTTGATGAGCGGCAGGCCGTCGGTTGCCGGCTCCATGAAGACATCGACAAACGGGAAACGTTTCTCCAGGACGGCGTTTCCGCGCACACCGACAACGCAGCCCATCACCGCCACGGTCATGTCCGGCCGATGGCTTTTCAGCGGCTTCAGGCTGTTCAGCTTGTGGTAGGTCTTGTCCTCAGACTGCTGGCGGACGGTGCAGGTTTCCAGAATGACGACGTCGGCATCTTCGGCGCGCGGCGTGGATTGATAGCCGAGCTTCTCCAGTTCGGTGGCGACACGCCGGGCGTCGGCGTAATTCATCTGGCAACCGGTGATCCAGAAATGGTACTTTTTTGTCATGCGGTTTGATGGCCCGAAGAGGCGCAGGTTTTCGTTTGTGGCCCGCCGAGCAAGGGGATTCTAGTGTTCCCGTCACATTGCGTCAAGGCATGCACAGCCCGCCGTCACGTGGCTCATTCCCGCAGCCAGGCGACAGACGTGCACGCGCCGTATTTATGTGCCAGCAGTTTGCTGAACCCTTCGTCGGGTGCAATCAGGCTGATCAGATTATCTTCGGCAGCAATTGCCAGCCAGCGGCTGTCCCCGGTCCAGTCGTACACGACCGATGGCAGGAAGAAAGGTGAGCGGGTCAGCAGAGGGATGGTGCGGTTGGTATCAATCTCGTGCAGCAGCAACAGGGTGCCGTTGTCGCCCGCTTCCGTTGTGCTGCGGTCTTGTCCGGTCAACACCAGATAGCGGCCGTCCGGCGAGAAACCGAGCGAATCATTGCGATTGTAGGACATATCCAGCCGCACCTCCGGCAGGCGCGTCTGCAAGTCGTAGATCATGAAATAAGATCGCAATGATCGGCTGTCAACGATCATCATGAATAGTTTGTCGGGGTGCTGCGGGTGGGTGGCGACATAGGCGATTGAAAGCTGTCGCGTCGGTAATATGACCGGTATGAATTCGAAGAGATCGGCCGCGGGGATGATCATGAACGGTTCGGGGCTGTCTATTCCGGCCAGGACGATCTCTTCCTCCGCCAGGGCGGCTGGACCATCGGAATTGGCGCGGCGAATGTAGCCATAGGTCTCATCGGAAAGCCAGAACGGCGCACGACCGTCGCCGATCTGCCTAAGCGATGATGAACCAAGGGTGGCGTCGCCGTCTCCAATAGCAATGGGGTAGATGTGCGGTGCCTCCCCGGCCCGCAGGTTGATGTAGTGATTGTTGCCGGTCACCAGCAGGTCTTCGGGAAATGAAGCGTTGTCGCCCAGGTAAATTGCCGTCTCTCCGCCGGGAGACCAGAAAGGACGTCCCGGCAATTTCGACGCGGGACATGTACTCGTGCATTCGTCCAGATCGACCCGATAAGCGCTCATGGCGCCGAGGTCGGATTCGAACGCATAGGCGACAATGCGTCGACCGGACGAATCTGTCTCTCCGAATGAGATCGCATTGCGGCTGCTTTCAGGCGCGACGGTGGGCCTAATCGCGCCGGCATACCATAAATTCGTGCGCCATGCTTTGGTCTCCAGATTGATCTCTTGTATAAGCAACGTTTCCGGGTCAGGCAGGGCGCTCATCCAGATGAATCCCGGCATCAGGCGCACTTCGTCCCAGGTGTCCGATTGGGGCAGGTAGCGCGCCAGCTTCGATATATCCCTGGGTCGATTGCCTTCGGTGATCGTGCAGGAGAGGTACAGGGTTTCGGCCGGCATTGCGGGCGGCTCGGTGCCGGCCGGCTCGGCCGCCAGGGCGTAGAGCCACCAGGCCAGGTCCAGGTCATTAGGTATCGGAGCCAGGTTCGCGGCGCGAGATTCATCCATAACGCCGTCGAGGAACTGGTCGAAGCCACGCGACTGGCTCAGGATGCGTTGCAATTCGGCGACCGACAGGCCGGGGATGCCATTCGTCAGAAAATCAACGGCCGTCTGTATTTCCCACAACCGCTCATCCGTGATCTCGGCCGGATATCTCCCCTGCAGATAGATGCTGAGGTCGCTCAGGCGCGCGCGAGATTCCAGGATTTGCTGGTGATCGGCAGCATCAATCGGCCATTTGACGATGCCCAGCTCGCTGAGCTGTTTGTCGACCAGCATACTGAACAGGAGCGCGTTATTGCAGCAGGGCCAATTCACCGTTCGGGCAATGGCCGCGCCGAGGACATGACGCGCATAACCGGTCATGAGCGCGTTATAGCCCGCCTCGGCCATTTGCGAATCTTCTATAGCCGGTAGTCCTATTAAAGTGGGGGTCGGCAGTTCCAGGATGTCCTCTTGCTCATACGCGCGCCGTATGGCGCCAAGAGGAAGACCCAGAGCGGCGAGGCTGGTCGGATCGGTGTCCAGCCTAACCGTCAGGTGGAGATCGCCGGAACAGTTGATCTCTTCAAGGGTGGCGCACATGCGGCCGATCTCCTCGTCCAGATCGGCGGCCAACCTTGCGGCAGTTGGAGCATCCCGGTCGGGATAGATCAGGCTTAGATATTCTCCCTCGACCGTTATCCAGTCGCCCCAGAATTCATCCAACGGCGGAGAGAGCAGCCAGCGGGAACCCCCCCGACGAAAGATTGAGGTTTGTCGCAGAACGACTGTTTCACCAGTAGCCGTGACCTGAAAAGGGTGATCGACGACAACAACGGCTTCGTTCATATCAGGTGAAAGCTCGATGTCGGCCGTTCGCTGATCGGCGTCGACCTCTCCCTCCGTTGTGGACAAAATGACCGGCAGCGACCCTTCAACCGGCGTCAGCCCCAGCGGGCCGCGGTCAAAGACCAGTTGCCGGTAGAAAACATCCAGTTCGGCGTCGGTCCAGGCCGGCATTCGGCCGGAGAGCACGGAGCGAAAAACCTCTTCATCGCTATCGGCCACGGCGCGTTGCAGGAGATTATGGCTGGCGATGACGTCGTTGCGATTGGCTTGCAGCGTTGCATCGATGTACTTGTCGACTCGCCACCAGACAACCGATCCAACGATGAGCACGAGGGTGGCGATCAGGCCAATCATTCGCCATGGTCGTCGTCGCGCGGGGGGGCCGGCGGGCGACCCGGAAGAATCATCCCACAAGGATTCGGGGCGACGGCGATTGTCTTCTTCGGTCTGCCAGTCAAAATTGGTGGGCATGGGGTTGTTCCTCGTTGACCCTGGCGGCAGCGCAGACTGTGCTATCAAAGACCGGAATTTTGTAAATCGTCATTTCGAGCCTGGCCTGAGAAGTGGTGTGCCTCTGCCAATTTACGGGGTGACCACTCTCCACGACCATACTACCATAAATAGTATACCCTTTTTGGGCTAGGGACCGCCATAGAGATGGCGATAAGCGTTATACCCTTCATAAATGCGCTCAATGTAGAGGCGCGTCTCCGGAAAATCGACCGCATCCACAAAGCGGTCAAGGTCGACTCCGGCCACCTCGAGCCAACGCGCGGCGTTGCCCGGCCCGCCGTTGTAGGCCGCCAGAGCGGCGTGGACGTGGCCGTCGAAGTTGTGCAGCTGTTGGCTCAGGTAATAAGCGCCGAAGTTGAGACCGACATAAGGCTTATAGAGGTCTTCGTTCACGAAGTTGGGCCAGGCCAACCTTTGGGCGATCCAGGCGCCGGTGTCGGGGATCACCTGGCTGAGCCCCTGCGCGGCCGCGCCTGACCGGGCGAAGCTCTCGAACAGACTCTCTTGCCTCACCAGCGCAAACTGTATGCGCGGGTCGAAGTCATATCGCTCGGCCAGCGGCATGATGAGATCGGAATAATAGACGGGATAGGACAGGCGGCCGAGGTATAGTGGCGCGTCGAAAACGGTTGCGCCTAAATCGCGCAGCAGCCCGGCCGCGGCGATGATCGACGAACGGTACAACCCCAACTCGCCAAAGAAGCGCGCAAGCCGGTAAGTCGCCAACGGATCACCGGCGTAGGACTCGCGCACCAGTTCCAGCTCGGCTTTGGCTTCTTCCTGCAAGCCAAGCTGCCACAACTTCTCACCGATGATGCGGTGCGGGTCGGCAGCCAGATCGAGCGAGAGATCGCCCAGTTCGCCTGCCGGCACCTCGACGCCGTCGGCGATCAGTCGCTCGCGGAGCCAGGCCTCGGCCTCCGCGCGGCCTTCGTCCGGGTCGATGGCCAGGTTCATCGGACCGGCAGCGGTGAAGGGCGCGATCCCGGCCGCAAGATCGGCCGCGCGCAGGGCGAAATAGTTCGTGGGCGAGAGCGAAGCCACCTGCTCCATCAGTTCGGCGCGAGTTGGCTCACCAGTGGGGTCGCTTTCGGCCGCCTGGAGCAGGCGGAAAAGCGCCTCCGCGCCGAAGATGTTGGCTGGGTATTGCTCGACCAGTCGCAGTCGCAGGGCCGTTGCTTCCGCGTCGTCGCCACCCGCTTGCAGCAGATCGGCGGCGCGGAAAAGAGCCAGAGGTGCGTTCTCATCGAATGGGAAGGTGTCCGCCAGGAAAAGATAGCGGGCAGATGTATCGTCGCGGGCCATCTCGTCGGCCAACGCAGCGGCCGACCAGGCAACGCCGGCCGCGCCTTCCGTGTCGCCATGACTCTCAAGAAACTCATCATAGGCTGCCAGCGCCTCGTCTTGCCGGCCGGCTCGATGAAGGATTCCGGCGCGTTCAAACAAGGCGCGGGCGGGATCACGCTTGGTCAGGGTATCAAGCTCGGCCAGGGCGTTCTCAACGTCGCCCAATCTCTCCAGGCTCCAGGCCAGGAAGACGTGGGCGTCGGTGTTGTATTCGTCTCCTGCCCCGGACAGGTAGCGGCGAAAAGCCTCGACGGCGGGCAGATAGGCCCCCGCGTAATAATCGACAACGCCACGCTGGTATTCATCGACCGGGATTCCGGCGTCGACCAGAGCGACCAGAGCCTGATAGCTCTCGGCCGCCCGCGGATAATCGGTGATGGCGCGCTGGAAGCGTTCGTGGCCCGCGGCGGTGTTGCCGGCCATGATCTCCGCCCGTCCGGCGAGATAGGTCATCTGCCCCTTGGTCGCCTCGGTGCGGGCGATGTCGTGTACGGCGTCGTATTGGGCAATGGCGTTGGCGTATTCCTGCCGGGCGAGATAAAGCTCCGCCAGACGCATTCGATTCGCCACAGCCTTAAATCGTTGGGCCGGGCCGGTTACGGCACCTTCCAGCGCTGTGATCACCCCTTCGGTGTCGCCCAACGCTTCGTAGGCGTTGGCGATCAATGGCTCAACATAGGCCGCCATGTCGGGGTTATTTTGCAGGTAGGCGCGGTAGGCATCGATGGCCCCGGCGTGATCACCCATGCGGGCGCGAACCTGGCCCAGATGAAAAGCGGCCACATCGGCCGTGTTAACTGTCGCCAGCAGCGCGCCACCCTTGCCGGGATCTGCGGTGAACTGCGGTTCCTGAACGACCGCCTCCAGTTCGACGGCCGCCGCGCTGTGATCCCCCAGCGCCATCAAGGCCACGGCCAGCCCCAAGCGCGCTGTAGCGATTTCGCCCGTGGCCAGATCGCCCGGCCGGTCAACTACGGCTCGAAAGGCGGCGGCGGACATGAGGTGATCCCCTTCGGCCGCGGCGGTTTGGCCCAGCACCAGTAGCTCGGCAGGTGTGGCCCCTTCGGGTAAGGTGACGGTTGGGGTGGGCTGAACTTCGAGCGGGGCTTCGAGGTTAGGCTGCTCCATCTCGGACGGCGTCTCGATGACATCGCTTGACAACGGGGTCGGCGAGGGCATGACGATGGGCGTCGGCGGCCGCAATGGATCCACGCTCCCCGGCGCGGCCAGGGTAGGTGTAGGCAGGAGCCCCGGCACATCAGACGGTACCTGGGCTGTCGGTTCGGTCGATGCCTGGCCGCGGCAGCCTGCTGTGAGCAGGGCGGCGATGAGCGCGAAGAGCGCGAGCGACAGAGTGACCGCCTTGCTTTTAGGTTTGGGCATGGGTCTCTTCGCCGGTGGCTGCGCCGGGGCTTTGCGCCGAATCAGGGTGCAGATCGGCCGAGTAATTGGACGTTGGTATATCGGAAGTAGCGAAGGCAGGCGGCACGTCAGAGACGACAGCTACATTGTTGATGTGAGCCTGCGGATCGCGCCGGCCGGTCAGTAGCTCCCACCCCAGGTAGATCGGCGCGAGTTGACTCAGGCCAAGCGCGATCAGCAAGGCGATCGCCACAATGCGTATCAGTTCCAGCCGGGGCGCCAATTGGGTTTCAAGCTGCGCCAGCAAACCGGTGACATTGTCGACCAACAGCACGTATTGGTCGAACAAATCGCTCAGATCGCCCATGCGGGTATTGATCGTCGCCAGATTATCCGATGTAGCCTGCAAGTCGGCCGAGAGCGATGCGAGGTTGGCATTGGTTGTCGCCAAATCATCCTCAAGACCGCGCAGGCTTTCAGGCAGGCCGACGAGACTGGCTTCGAACACGCGCAGCGACTCATCAAACGGCGTCGTAGGGTTATAGTCGATGCCCAGATCAAACTTCAACGGGATTGAACCGCCGAAGGGCAGGGGGATAGTCTGATCGATGCCGACGGAACTTAGAGTCGTCAGGGTCCTGTCGATGACACCCGCTACCTCGATCAGGTTGGGCAGTGCGGTTTGCATGCCCTCGATGGCTTCGGGAATTTCCTGGGTGGTGACGATGGCCACGTTATCCAGTAAGGGGCGGCTCTCGTCCAACGTTCGGGCTGCCCCCGCGGTGGCGGTGACGGCCGTCGCCAACCCGCCATCGACATCGCCGAGCGAATCGCGGGCCAGTTCCAGTGTGCCTCGCGCCGTGTCCAGGCTGGTTGAGGCGACATCCACGGTTCGGCCGACGCTGTCGGCGAACCGATTCAAAACGCCGCCAACGAAATAAGCGCCCGCCAGCGATGCCGCCAGCAGGGTCAGACCGGTGAGTAACATGATAAGGCCGAGGATTCGTCGAATAATCATGATTGGCGTCCCGTCGTCGGAAATGTCAGGTTTGTCAGGGCAGATAGACCTCCCCCGTTAGTCCCTGGTATTTTAATCCATCGAGCGCTTCCTGGACAGATGCGCGGGATATGCTGCCTGTGCTTTCCTCAGCCTCTGCTAAGGCTAGGCGAACCAGTCCCATAGCGTCGAAGGTTGGTCCGGCAAAGGGGCCGGCGATTTCGTCGAAAGGCGTAATGGCCTCATAGGCTCCCAAAAATTCCGGCGGCAGCGAGTTGGGCGAGACGGGCGCGAATGGCGTCTCGCCCATTGGCAAGAGCGCCAGCTGGTGTTGCTCATAAACGGGAGCCGCGATAGTCGTGATCTCCGGCAGGAAATGACCCAGCACGACGACGACGCCCGGATCGACGGCCAGCGATGCGGCCGCCTGTTTGGCCAGCTCAGGGTCGCCGCGATCATCCAGGGCCACGAGCGCCACGCGATGGCCGGCGACACCACCTGCCTCGTTTATCTGTCGCACGGCCAGCCGGGCGCTGTAGATGGCATCATAGCCGATTGCCCGATCCCGGCCCTCGAAGGGGGCCACAAGCCCGATCTTGACGACGGGATCGGCTGATGCACACCCAGTGACAAGGAGGGTCGCCAACAAGACTAGGAGCGCTCTAGCGGCAACGTTCGACATTGGCCAGATGCTCCTCGTAGGTTGCGCTGAAGATGTGGCGCCCCGTCGTGGCTGCCGCGCAATCGAGAACAAAGAAGAGGAAGTCCGCGTCCGCGGGAGCAGCGATGGCTTCGAGGGAGGACAGTCCCGGATTGGAGATGGGGCCGGGCGGCAGACCGTTGATCTGGTATGTGTTGTAGGGCGAGGCGATGTCCAGATCGGCCGCGTCGAGAGGGGATTTCCACCACGTGTCGGTTTCGGCGTGATAGCCGAGGGCGTATTGCACCGTGGGATCGGCCTGCAGGGGCATGCCCGACCGCAGGCGGTTGAGGAAGACGGCGGCCATGATGGGTTTTTCTTCAGCCAGCATCGCCTCTTTTTCGATGATTGAGGCCAGGATGAGCGCCTCGCGCAGCGACAGCCCCTGCGCGCCATAGGCTTGACGCATGGCCGGCGTGACCTGCTGGTCAAAGCGTTCGAGCATCATGCGCACCAATGCTGCGCTGTCGGTGGCCGGCTCGATCGAGTAGGCTCCAGGAAATAGATAACCCTCGAGCGTGGCTCCGTCGGGCAAAGACGAGAAGAATGGGAAATTGCTCAGGTCATTACGGTGAGGGTTGTGGACGATATCAAGAAAGGCATCGCCGTCGATTTGGCCGGGAGTGACGACGCGCAGGTAGTTGGCCATCTCTTCGCTGCGCCAGCCGGGCAGGAAGCTGAGTTCCAGCGCCCGCGCTCCGCCTGCGCCAAGGGCCTCGACCAGTTGGGGGATCGTCAGCCCTGGTTCAATCGTGTATTGTCCGGCGACAAGCCCGCTATCCAGCCCGTAGTAGGTGAGATAGTTGAGGAATAGCTCCGTGTTGGTCAATAGCCCGACGGCTTGCAGATTTTGGGCGATAGCGGCGGCTCCCTCGCCGGGGGAAACGGTCAGAGCCTGGGGACCGGTCGCCGTACCGGCCGGGCGCTGCATCTCGGCGGCGCGCTCAGTCAGATAGTATTCGAGGTAGAGGCGTCGGGACTGACTGAGGTTGGGATTAGCGGCAGGACGATCAAGCCCTTCGCCGAGCCAGGTTCGGTAGAACATCCAGCTGGCGACGGCCGTTACAATGAGAAGTGTGCCGACGACGAGGATACGCCACAAGTATCCGAACGGCGACAGACCATTCCGGGCCGGCTTATTCGCCATCGCGCTTTTCTCCCGGTTGGGCATCGAGATAGGATTGCAGAATCAATGCGGCGGCGACGGCGTCCACGCGCTCTTTCGCCTTGCGGCCGCGCCGCCCCTGTGCGTGGAGAGCGGCCGTGGCGGCAACGGTTGTCAGGCTTTCATCATGGAATGCAATGGGGATATCGATATGGCGGCCGAGATCGGCGCAGTAATCGCGCACCCAGGCGGCGCGTTGCCCCTCTTCGCCGCCCAGCGTGATGGGCAAGCCGATCACGAGGAGAGTGACCTCTTGCTCGGCGATGAGGCGGGCGTAATGGGCAAAATCATCAGCGCGCGATTTCCGGTTCAGCACGGAGTGGGGCGAGGCGATGATGCGCATTGGATCGCTGATGGCGATCCCGATGCGCTTCTCGCCCAGGTCCAGCGCCATGACGCGGCCGGGCATTGTGGAATGAGTCATCATCGTAGTTCCGGTGCTTGTTCCACGTCAATTATCCACCTGAGCGACCGGCCGGCCCGAATGGTTTCCCTACGTTCCGCCATTAATCCACCGTCGCCCTTGATGGGCTGATTTCCACCCGAATCCGATCGGCGCGCAAGGGCAAGCGGCCGCGGGACCAGGACCACCACCAGCTCGGCCAAACATCAAACGTGGGCGGTTCGGCCAATCGCAAGGTCATATCCAGATAATGGGCGGCATCGCCGGCGCGCATGCCGCTTAAGCTTTCGGCTATGGCTTCCTGATCGAACACCGGTTGCCCGATGGCCTGGGCGGTAACCTGGAAAGAGTTCGCCTCGCCGGCCGCCGGGTCTAATTGAATCGTCACGGTCGCTGGATCCGGCTCAACCCCATCGGGGAGAGTCTCGGCCAATCGTCGATAGGCGATCCGGTTGACGTCGGCGGCGGCCACAGCTGCGCCGGTCAATGCAACGCGCATCGTCAATCTCGCTTCGGTTTCGTCGCGCTCCAGGCTCTCTTCCAATATTTCGACCCGCGCCGAGGCGGGGACGAGTAGCTCGCCCGGAGCGATGCGGGGCGCGAGATAGTCCGGCGCGGCCGCGCCCAGCCCTTGCAGCGCCTGGGCACGGATGCGCTGTAGATCGGCCTCGGCATCGGTGGTTGTCGGGCCGGAGGCCGCCCATTCAAGCTCGTGCCGAACGGCGCGCGTCGGGACGGTGGAGTCCGTAAGTTCAGTCGCCTGCGCCCCGGTCGTCAGCGTGAGGATCACTTGCGCCGGTTGCATTTCCGGCTCAAGGACGAGCGTCGCGCGCGGGAGCAGGTAGATTGCGGCGATAATCGCCAGTGCCACCACGAGCGGGATAATCAAAAGAGCGATGAAATGCGCGAGACGACGAGCGGGAGATTTCGGATGAAGATCGGCCAACCCTGCGTTTGGCGCCCATGGGCTACGGATATCCCCCTGCGCAAAGCCCAGTATTTCGGAGCGTCGTCGAGCGCGCCACCAGCCGGGCCGGTAATGCTCGGCCAACGTTAGATTGGCAAAGACCGGCAGACCCAATGCCCGCGCCTGTCGGGATAATTCTCGATTGGTCGTCACTAAACCAATGTCCAGCCGTTCACGGTCAGCCAGGCGGCGCAGCAAGACGAGATCGATCCCGCTCAACAGCCTGGAGCGCCCAGGAAACAGCAGGACCGCGCGCCCGCGGCCGCTCCGCAGCAGGCGGTCGCGAGCCGAGAAGAACGTATCAGCCGGGTCCAGTTCGATGATTTGTATGCCCATAAGGAGCCGAAGATCGCGGAGATGTGATCCGCGACCCGTCGTTTGTGAAATCTAGCCCGTTATTCTATGGCCGTCAGGAAAGAGCCGTCTCGACCATGCCCTTGACGATGGCCAGCGCTTCGCCCAGCTTCTCCGGGTCGCGGCCGCCGGCCTGGGCCATGTTCGGCCGACCGCCACCGCTGCCGCCGACGACCCGAGCCACCTCGCGCACCAGATCGCCGGCCTTCACGCCGCGTGCGATGAGGTCGTCGGTCACGGTAGCGACGATGATCGGCTTGCCGTTATTGATCGCCCCGAGGACGGCGACACCCGATTTAACTCGATCGCGAAACCAGTCCGCCATCTCGCGCAGTTGGTCAACGTTTTGCACGTCCACTCGCGCCGCCAACACATAGGCGTCACTGACCTGGACCAGACCGCCGAGCAGAATATCGAACTGTCCTCGCGCCAGTTGCCGGTTGGCGGACTCCAGCGCGCGTTCCTGGCTGCGATCGTGATCCAGCAGCGCTTCGAGCCGGTTCTCCAATTCGGTTACGGGCGTGTTCAGCTTCCCGGCCAGACGGTCAAGCAAATTCAGCCGCTCGGCGACGAACGCGTATGCGCCGTGGCCGGTGACCGCTTCGACGCGCCGGACGCCCGCGCCGACCGCTTCCTCGCTGATAAACCGGAATTGGCCGATCTCGCCGGTCTCGCCGACATGGAGGCCGCCGCATAGCTCGAAGCTGTAGGGTGGCGTCGCGTTGCCGTTGGATGCACTTTCGCTCACGGTAACGGTGCGGACGATGTCACCGTATTTTTCGCCGAACAGAGCCATCGCGCCGGCGGCGATCGCCTCTTTCTGGCCCATGTAGGCGATTTTGACCGGATAGTTGGACAAAATAGCGTCGTTGATGGCCGCTTCGATTTGGCCGAGCGTCTCGCGATCCACCGCCTTGTCGTGGGTGAAGTCAAACCGCAGGCGATCGGGAGCCACCAGCGACCCGGCCTGAACCACGTGCTTGCCCAGATGCTCGCGCAACTCGCGATGGAGCAGGTGGGTGGCCGTGTGGTTGCGGCGAATGTCGGCCCGCCGCGCCCGGTCGACCTCAAGGCGCACGAGGTCGCCCTCGTTTATCTCGCCGGAGACGACTTCGCCGATGTGGACGATCAGTCCCGGCGTCGGCCGCCGTGTGTCGCGAATGGCGATGAGCGTTGCGCCGGTGGCGGTGATGCGGCCCGTGTCGCTGACCTCGCCGCCTGCCTCGACATAGAAAGGCGTGGCGGCAGTGACGACTTCGATCTTGTCTCCGGCATACGCCGACTGTACTCGCTCGCCGTCGCGGATGAGGCCGACGACGGTGGTTTCCAGCGATGAGCCGGAATAGGGGTCATAATCGACGCCGGACCCTTCCAGATAGCCGTTTTCGATGAGCGCGCGCAGCAGATCGGTATAGACATTGGCTCCGACCACATAGCTGGTGAATGCGCCGCTGCCGCTGGCCAGAGCGTGAGCTTCGCGCGCGGCGTTATACCCGTCCTCATCGACAGTCATGTCGTGCTGTTCGCGGGCCACGTCGCGGGTGATTTCCAGCGGCAGGCCATAGGTCGCGTAGAGGTTGAAGGCTACGTCGCCGGGAATCTCTGTGATACCTTGACTGTGAAGCTCATCAATCAGCGTATCAAGATGGAGCAGCGCGTTGTCGAGCGTGCGATTGAAGCGCTCTTCCTCGCGTCGCAGGGTGTAGAGAATGAGATCGCGGCGCTGGCGCAACTCCGGATAAGCTTCGCCCATCTGGTCGATGTAGACCTGGGCCACCTCGCCCAGAAACGGTTCGTGGAAGCCAATCTTGCGGCCGAAGCGCGCCGCCCGGCGAATGATCATGCGCAGGACATAGCCCGCGCCGGTGTTGCCCGGCTGAACGCCGTCGGCGATGAGGAACGTGGCCGCGCGGCCGTGGTCGGCGACGACCCGATAGCCGACATAGTTCTTCTCGCGCTGCTCGTCACTGTCGCCCAGCAATGCCTGGACGCGAGCCAGGACCGGGACGAAGAGGTCTGTGTCGTAGTTGCTATCCACGCCCTGAATGACGCGCACCAGTCGCTCCATGCCCATGCCGGTGTCGACCGATGGCTTGGGAAGGGGAACCAGCGAACCGTCCGGCTGGGCGTCGAACTGCATGAACACCAGATTCCACACCTCGACGTAATTGGGGAAATCGTCGTTATTGACGCCCACCGGGTTGATGTCCTTCATGTCGCCGGAGTAGTAATGGATCTCGGAACATGGTCCGCAGGGACCGACGTCGCCCATGGCCCAGAAGTTGTCCTTTTTGCCGAAGCGCAGGATGCGCTCGACGGGCAGGTAGCGTTCCCAGAGTTTGGCCGCTTCGTCGTCGTCGGTGTAGACGGTGGCGAAGAGGCGCTCCGGCTCCAGTTCCATCACGCCGGTCAGGAAGGTCCAGGCGTAGTCGATGGCCTCGCGCTTGAAGTAATCGCCGAAGGAGAAGTTTCCGAGCATCTCGAAGAACGTATGGTGGCGGGCGGAGGGGCCGACGTTCTCCAGGTCGTTCTGCTTGCCCTGCACGCGCATGACTTTCTGGGCGGTGGTGGCGCGGCTATAGGGGCGCTTCTCTTTACCCAGGAAGACATCGACGAACTGGTTCATTCCGGCGTTGGTGAACAGCAGCGTCGGGTTGTCGCGCTGCGGCAGCGGGGCGCTGGGGACGACTTCGTGTTTCAATTCGTTGAAGTAGTCAAGAAAGGCTTTTCGTATCTCGTTGCTGGTTGTCGGTCTCATAATTTCTCCGGATGAATTTTAGCAGATTTCAAATTGACCGCCGACGGAAATAAAAACCGCCAGACTGAGCGTTCAGTCTGGCGGTTGCCGTTTCGCGTAAGTTGTTGTGCGCGCGTCAAGCAACGTCTCCGACCAGACTGGATGTCCGGCCGGCGGCGGCGAATTGCGAGTGCAAGGACGGCGAATTCAACATGAGAGAAATATAACCGCAGATAGGGGAATAGTCAATCATCGACTGGGGTTATAATCTCTACACTCCATTGATGCAATTATGTCTTGGGCAGGTTCAAATCTCGCGGCCGATCAATCTGCAAATCTCTGATGGTTAGGGCAGGTATGATACAATATCGTGATCCTGCGAGGGTATATTATGGAAATTCGCCCCGTCGAACATTCAGACGCCACAGAATGGCTGCGAATGCGCGCGGCCTTGTTTACGGATGCCAGGCCCGAAGAGGAGGCGAATGAGATCGGGTGCTTTTTCTCCGGTGCGCTGCCTCCAACTTTGCACGCCGCCTTTGTCTGTCCGCGCCCTGATGGCGGGTTGTGCGGGTTCGTCGAGGTGAGTATTCGCCCCTATGCCGACGGATGCGAGACTGATAATGTCGGCTATCTGGAGGCGTGGTATGTTGATGCTGATGCGCGCGGCCGCGGAGTCGGGCGCGCGCTGGTCATGGCCGCCGAAGAGTGGGCCTGCGCACAAGGTTGTCGGGAAATGGCCTCAGATACTGATCTGACCAATTTCGATAGCCAAGCTTCTCATGCACGCCTGGGCTTTGAGGAAGTTGGCCGAATTGTTCAGTATTGCAAAGTGATCCATCCACCGAAAGCTGACGCATATAAAAAGCTATGAAAATCCTGGAAACCGACCGTCTTCTGCTCCGCCGTCTCGTTCCCGGTGATCTCGATGCACTCTATGCCCTCTACCGCGACCCGGAAATGCGACAGTATTTCCCGCCCGAAGGAGTATCCCCCGATAAAACGCTGACTTACGAGGAGACAAAGGAGGAACTGGAATGGTTTCTTAATGGTCATCCCCGGCATCCTGAGCTGGGCCTGTGGGCAACAATTCTGAAGGAGAACGGCGAGTTTATCGGCCGCTGCGGGTTGCTGCCCTGGACGATTGATGGGCAGGATGAAGTCGAAGTCGCTTACATGATCGACAAGCGATATTGGGGATTGGGTCTGGGCACCGAGGCAGCCCGCGGCATTCGCGATTACGCCTTCGCTCAGTTAGATCTTTCACGTCTCGTCTGCATGATCCTCCACGAAAATATGGCGTCGGTTAAAGTTGCTACAAACATCGGCATGGGATTTGAGAAGGAGGGTATCGATGAGCTTGGTCCTTTTTTGGTCTATTCGATGAGTCGTGGGTAGTTGGCCGATGGCGGACAGGGTGCGGTCGCAAAATAGCATTCGATGACAAAAGAAGATGGCCGAACCGAAGCAGGTAATCCAGTCAATCGATCAGGTGACGCCGGAATGGTTGACCTATGTATTGACGAGGAGTGGGGCGTTGACCGGCGGCCGAGTGGCAGCAATAGCCATCGAATCCGGCGAACGAATCCTGTCGACCAGCACTCGCCTTCGTATAGCCTATTCTGAGGGCGCCACCGGCGCTTTGCCGCCCAAGCTGTTCCTGAAGACCGTCAATGTCGATCAGGATGAAGATTTCTTTGGCGCATCTGAAGTCAACTACTATTTGCGCGATTACAAGGGCGTCGCCTGTGCACCGATTCCTCGGTGTTATGATGCCGTGTTCTCGGAAGAACAGCGCTGCTATCATTTGTTGCTCGACGATCTGGCCGACACCCATATTGAGGCCAAGCATAAGCCGCGCACACTGGAGTATGGCTTGGCGCTGGCCGAAGGGTTGGCGTGCCTTCATGCCGCCTGGTGGGGTGGGGATCGTTTGGCGGATGTGGGCGAGCAAATCCCTGTTGCTCGGCAGATCGATCGGTTTGTCGAAATTGCCCAACCGGGAGCCGGTCACATCATCGGCGCTTATTCCCGCGAGCTGAAAGCCTATTGGCCCGCGGCCGTTGAAGAAATCCTGCAGCGCCATCCCTCAGTGATGATTGCGCGGACAAACGATTCCAACGGCTTCACCTTGATCCACGGCGATCCCAACTGGAACAATATCCTCGTCCCGCACAATGCCGATCGGCCGCTCTACATCATAGACCGTCAGCCGTTTGATTGGAGCCTGACTGTGTGGCTGGGCGTCTACGATCTGGCATATGCGCTGGTGCTCGATTGGGACATCGATGAGCGCCGCCGCTTCGAGATGCCGATATTGCGCCACTACCATGATCGGCTTATGACCCATGGCGTTCGCGATTACACCTGGGAGCAACTTCTTCTAGACTATCGCCTCTCTGTGCCGATATGCGTTTATGTGGCAATTGAGTGGTGTCGCGGTGGGGTTAACGAGCCATGGGTGCACATATGGCTGCCCATGTTGCAACAGGCAATGACTGCTTGTGACGATCTGAATTGCCGTGAGTTGTGGGGATGACATTGATCACCTTAAAGAGGTGCTAATTGTCGTGATCCTTCCGTTTGAAGTATGATACGATCCTGATTGGATTGATCGTTTGTTCAATCATCCGGCCCGCCGCCTGCCGGCTGCGCAAGCCGTATTTCCGACCAAAAAGCGCGAACATACCCGCAATTTGACAGATAGATCCATAAGAGGAGATTTGAGCATGAAGGCAAATTCCGTTGATGAACTGCTGCGCCATCTGGATGGCGTCGTATCCGTCGATCGTGCGATCGTGACGGTGCATGATGAGTTGGCTCTGCGCGAGAAAATCGACGAGCTGGTTTATACGGCCGTTTTTAGCGATGGTCTGGTTCGCGATATGGCCCGCTGGCTGATCTGGGAGATCGCTCAGGACCTGGGCATCTACCCATCCTCGATCCATCAGTTGTATATGGCCATCGGCAGCGGCGATGTGCCGGCCAATTTCACCGTCCCGGCCATGAATATCCGCGCCATGAACTACACCTCGTCGCGAGCGGTCTTCCGTGCCGCCAACAAGTTTAACGTCGGAGCGATGCTGTTCGAGATCGCCCGCAGCGAGATTGGCTACACCGGCCAGCGTCCGGCAGAATACACCACCAGCGTTCTGGCGGCGGCCATCAAGGAAGGATATCGAGGCCCGGTCTTCATTCAGGGCGACCATTTCCAGATTTCGCTCAGCCGCTACAAGAGCATGCCCGACGCAGAAGTGCAGGCCGTGAAGGACCTCATGGATGAGGCTGTCGCCGCCGGTTTTTATAACATCGATATCGATACCTCAACTCTGGTCGATCTTGGCTACCCGACGTTGGACGAGCAGCAAAATCTGAACTACACCCTTTGTGCCCAACTGACGGAGTATGTGCGCGAGATTGAGCCGGAGGGCATCAGTGTCTCACTGGGTGGCGAAATCGGCGAAGTTGGCCACAAGAACTCAACCGTTGAGGAACTCCATGCCTTCATGCAGGGTTATCAGCGCGTGTTGGCCAAGGGGCTGCCGGGTATCTCCAAGATCTCGGTGCAGACCGGCACGAGCCACGGCGGCGTCGTGCTGCCCGACGGCACGCTGGCCCAGGTGAAGGTGGACTTCGACACATTGCGCGACCTGAGTCGCGTGGCCCGCGAGGATTACGGCATGGGCGGCGCAGTGCAGCATGGCGCGTCAACCCTGCCGCCGAGCGCCTTCAACAAGTTCCCGCAGATTGGGACGGTGGAGATTCACCTGGCGACCAACTTCCAGAATATCGTCTTTGATTACCTGCCGAAGGAAGTGGTCGATGAGGCGTATGCCTACCTCCGCGAACATCACAAGGACGAATGGAAGCCGGGCAAGACCGACGAGCAAAGCCTCTATTCGGCCCGCAAGCGCGCCATTGGCCCGTTCAAGGCGCAGTGGTGGAATCTGGATGAATCCCGACTGGCCGAGATCGGCGGCGTTCTGCAGGAGCAGTTCGAGTTCCTGTTCGACCAGTTGAACGTCAAGGGGACGCGCGAACTGGTGGAACAGGTGACGACCCGCGTCGTCATCCATCAGCCGAAGCCCACTGCGGCGGCCGAAGCCGTGGCCGCTGAGGATGTCAAGGATCTCGCCGACTGACGCTGACGGGTGACTCCCGCCTTTGCGGGATCAATCAAGTCATGGAGAAGAGCGGCGGCTTTGTACGAGCGCCGCTCTTTCTGTTATCAGGAGTGTATGGACGATTTTCAGGCTGATTGGATGCGGCGTTTTTCGTCACTGGTTGCAGGCGCGCTGCTGTTTGTGATATTGGTCGCGGCCGGTTGTTCGGCGACAAGCGTCGTGCCCACCATAACGCCGGAGCCGATCGTGCCGACGCGCACGCCTGCCTCGAAACCGATTGCTTCCGCCACGGAAACACCGATACCTCCTTCATCGCCTACACCCGAAGCATCGCCTATTATTCCCACCTTGTCGGCCGAGCGGGCTGCGACGCTCAGCCGTATCGGCCTGGCGGGAGCGCTGGCCGATGCCGAACCGGCGGCCGCGCTGGGGCTGAGGTCCGGACATTTCACTTTCTGGCGTGTCTGGGATGAACTGCCGGCGGTGCCGGGGCTAACGACATGGCAGACCGTGCGGCTGGGGCAGGTGTCGGAAGACATGCGCTGGCCGGCCAATCGTGAGGTGATAGCCAGGACGCTGGCTGCTCACCCCGGCTCCTACTGGCTCATCGGTAACGAGCCGGACGTCATCTGGCAGGACAACGCTACTCCCGAGGAATACGCCCGCGCCTATAACGAGATCTACACCTTCATCAAGGAGCGCGACCCCTCAGCCCGTGTGAGTGCGGGTGGCATTGCCTTGCCGACGCCCTTGCGATTGGCCTGGTTGGATGAGGTATTGCGCATTTACCGCGAGACATATGGGCATGATCTGCCGGCCGATCTGTGGTCGATCCATCTTTTCATCTTGCGCGAGGAGCGGGATAGCTGGGGGATCGACATCCCGCCGGGCATGGATGAGGCCAAGGGGGAGCTGTATGAGATCGAGGATCACGGGAATGTCGAACTCGTGAAGCAATATGTGGTGGCGTTTCGCCGATGGATGGCGGCTAACAGCTATGCGGATAGGCCGCTGGCGGTGACAGAATTCGGCATCCTCTTGCCGGAGGATTACGGCTTCCCGCCTGAATTCGTTCAGAACTACATGCGGCAGACATACGATTATTTCCTGACGGCGACCGGGGAAGATGGATTGGCGGCCGACGACGGACGGCTGGTGCAGTATGCCTTTTGGTACAGCCTCTTTGACGAAGGAGCTTATCCGACCGGTAACCTTTACGACGCCCGGCGCGGCGCGCTTACGCCCCTGGGCGAGGCATTCGTTCGTTATATTGAAGAGCTGACCCCATAGCGGTTGCCCGCAGCCGGTTATTCCGGTCGTAAAAACCCCTGCAACTTTCGAATCGAGGTGGCGTATAGAGTCACAGAACATCGATATGAACACTGGAGGTTCGAAATGAGTGATAAGCGATTGGTTCGTTCTCGCAATGACAAGATGTTGTTTGGCGTATGCAGTGGCCTGGCCAACTACCTGAATATTGACCCGGTGATCGTTCGGCTGCTGGCCGTCCTGCTTACCCTTTGGCACGGCGTGGGTTTGCCGATCTACCTCGTTCTGGCGCTGATTATGCCGGAAGAGGCGGAGATCACGCCGAAGGCCAACGCCTTTGACGAGGAAGAGATCGTCATCAAGAGTTCATAAACTCGCTGCTTACCGGCTCACCCGGCGCGGCTCGACGGCGGTATCTTCCGTATTGGCAGGCCGTTGATCGTGCCGGGTGATTTACCTGGCTTTTTTCCGGCGAAAGATTATCCGTTTCCAATCTCCTGCCGCCGGATGAAGCATGAAACAGCCGATCTCGTTACGGGATCGGCTGTTTCCTGTTTTGACGCCGCTTTTCCCATTGCCCGCCGTTTCCGCTTGGCTATACTCATGGATCGCTAGGCTACTTGCCTGGCTGAGGATAGAAACAATGACGTTAGTGATGAAATTTGGTGGGACATCGGTCGGCAGCGCGGCGGCTATGCGCGAGACGGCCGATCTGATCCTGCAAGCGCGCGACACCTGGGGACAGGTCGCTGTCGTCGCCTCGGCCATGGGTTCCAGGCCGGTGAAGGTGACGGATTTGTTGCTGCAAGGCGCGCAAACGGCCTTCACAGGTGACAGGGAGACCCATCAGCGGCTGGCTGTTCAGTTGCGGGAGATCCACTATGAGGCGATCGACGGCCTGCTGTCCCCGGAAGGGGAACGCCAGATTATGCTGGCCGAGATCGAGCGGTTCATTGAACGATTCACTACCCTGTGTGGCGCGGTCAGCGTGCTGGGCGAATTGACCCCGCGCGCGCTGGATGCCATCAGCGGCATGGGCGAGCAGATGAGCGTTCGCATCCTGGCCGCTTATCTGCGCGAATTGGGGTATGACTCGGAGGCTATCGACGCCACGGAGCTGATTCTGACCGACGGCAATTTCCAGAACGCCGCGCCTCTTTCGGCCGCCACCCGCGAGCAGACAGTGGCCCGCCTGCAACCGCTGCTCGACGACGACGCTATCCCCGTCATCACGGGGTTTATCGGCGCGACGGCCGACGGCGTGACCACCACTCTCGGCCGCGGCGGCTCCGACTACAGCGCCGCCCTCATTGGTCAGGCGCTGGACGCCGATGAAGTGTGGATCTGGACCGACGTTGACGGCGTAATGTCGGCCGATCCGCGTCTGGTACCCAATGCCGTCTCGATCCCGACGCTGTCGTTCCGCGAGGTATCGGAGCTGGCCTATTATGGGGCCAAGGTGATTCACTCCAAGACGATGCGCCCCTGTGTGGAGAGCGGCATCCCGCTGCGCATCAAGAACACCTTCAACCCCACCCATCCGGGCACGGTCATCGAAGAAGATATTACCCAACAGAACGGCGCGCTGAAGGCTGTTACGGCTATCAAGGGTGTTGCCATGATCACCGTTGAAGGCAAAGGGATGATCGGTGTGCCGGGTATCGCTGCGCGGACGTTTGGCGCAGTGGCGCGGCTCGACGTGAGTGTTTTGCTGATCACTCAGGCGTCGTCGGAACAATCAATCTGCTTTATTGTGCCCGAGACGGCCGCCGCGGCCGTTGTTCGCAGCCTGGAGGATGAGTTTGCCGACGAACTCCAGCGGCACGACATCGAGCGAATCTGGTCCCGCGCGGACGTCTCCATTGTGACTATTGTTGGGGCGGGACTTCAGACGACCTATGGTATTGCCGGGCGTGTATTTAGCGCGCTGGGCGAGCATCAGGTGAACGTCATCGCAATTGCTCAGGGGTCGACCGAATGCGGCATTAGTGTGGTTGTCGCTGAGGGTGATATTGGCCGGGCGATTGAACATGTCCACGATTTGATCGTGGCCAGGGGGTGAGTTGAATGGAAAAACAGAAAAAGAGCGGGGGTTGGTCGGGCGGGGCAGTTGTGGCAGCCGGGCTGGGCGCAGCTATCGCGGGGACGGCCGCTTGGCGCGCGCTTCGGCGGGCAACGGCCGATCGGGAACTGATACCTGTCGGCCGGGCATTGATCACCGGCGCGTCCAGCGGCATCGGTGAAGCCTACGCCCGTCGCCTGGCGGCCGACGGCTACGATCTGACGTTGGTAGCCCGGCGCGAAGAGCGGTTACGCGCTCTGGCCGATGAGTTGATCGCAGCACACGGGATTCAGGCTGATGTGTTGGTGGCCGATTTGGCGCGCGACGAAGATATTACGCATGTGGCCCAGGCGATAGAAGGCATGGACGATCTGACGCTGCTGATCAATAATGCCGGCTTTGGCACGCGGGGATCGTTTGTCGAGGTGTCGATGGCGCGCCATCTGGACATGGTTCGCGTTCACGATGCCGCGAGCGTGGCCTTATCGTGGGCGGCCGCGCCGCGATTGGTGGCACGGGGTGGGGGCGCGATGATCAATGTGTCGTCCGTCGCCTCATTTTTTCCGTCCGGCGGCAGCGTAGTTTACACAGCCTCGAAGGTGTTTCTCAATAACTTCTCCGAGGCATTGGCGACCGAGTTGCATGGAACGGGTGTGAAGGTGCAGGCGCTATGCCCCGGCTTCACCTATAGCGAGTTCCATGAGACGCCGGAGTACAGCAACTTCGACCGTGGGCAGATCCCGGAGCCATTGTGGATGTCCGCCGAGCAAGTGGTCGATGAATCGCTGGCCGCTCTGCCGGGTGATCGAGTGATCGTCGTTCCAGGGCGGCAATACCAGGGGATCGCCCTGGCGCTCAACAGCCCGTTCCGCGGGATGATCCGCAAGGCGGCGCGGGGCCTGCGACAGCATTGGCACAGAGCTTCGGTCGATTGATTTCCTGAGGCAGGCCTGAGCGCCGGCGCCGACCGGCCCTTGCTTATTTTTCCTGATTCACTATAATTCTATGGATTTTCTGCCATCGCTTCCCTTTCCCGGTTAGCAGAGGCAATTTAACAGCTCACACACACCTGGACTGAAGAGGTTGTGCTTGCATTGGCAACCCGCGACTCTCCCAGGTCACTGACCCATGTGACCGCCTCGGAGCATTCGTTGGCTGCCTTGGCCATGCGAGTTCCGCTTCAGGTTGAAGGGCGTGGAAGACGAAAACAAATAAAAGGAGAATAACCTCATGGCCATTGTTTCAATGAAAGCACTTCTGGAAACAGGCGTGCACTTCGGTCACCGGACGCGTCGCTGGAACCCGAAGATGAAGCCTTACATCTTTACCGAGCGCAACGGGATCCATATCCTCGACTTGCAGCAGACGATCGTGCTGATCGAGGAAGCCTATAACGCCATCCGCGACACCGTCGCCGCCGGCGGTGACGTGCTCTTCGTGGGCACCAAGCGCCAGGCACAGGACACCGTCGCCCGCGAAGCCTCGCGCGCGACGCAACCCTACGTCAATGATCGCTGGCTCGGCGGCACGCTGACCAACTGGCGCACCATCCGTCAGCGCATTAACTATTTGCGCGAACTGGAGACCCGTCGCGACGCCGGTGAATTCGACCTGCTGAAGAAGACGGAGCGTCTGCGTATCGAGCGTGAGATTGAGAAGCTCAACCTGCGTTTGGGTGGTATCCGTGACCTGCGCGATCTGCCGGCCATGTTGTTTATCGTCGACGTGAGCCACGAAGTGACGGCCATTCGCGAGGCCAATACCCTGAATATTCCGATTATCGGCGTAGTGGATACGAACAGCGATCCCGATCCGATCGATTACGTCATCCCGTCGAACGACGATGCCATTCGGGCGATCAAACTGATCGTCGGCAAGATGGCCGATGCGGCCCTGGAAGGCCTGGCCATGCGCAAGGATACGTTGCAGGAAGAAGTGACCGACTTCGACCGCTATCGTTATGAGTCATTCGACGGCATGGAAGACGCCGAAGACGAGATGCTGCTGGGCGCTTCCACATTGGCCAAGCTGCGCGAGAAGGCTGCCATCGATGAAGTGCTGGCAGATGACGACGACACGAAAGAAGATGTGGATGTCGATATTGATGAATTCTTGACGGAAGCCGATGAAGCAGACGAGGCGTCCGAGTAAACGTTAGGGAGATAAGATTCGAGATGGCAGTTACGACCGAAATGGTTAAAGAGCTACGCGCAGTCACCGGCGCGGGCGTCCTGGAAGCCAAGAAGGCCCTGGAACAACACAACGGTGATTTCGACAAGGCGATCGACATGCTGCGCGAGAAGGGCGCGGCCCGCGCAGCCAAGCGGGCCGACCGCTCGGCCAAAGAAGGCGTTATCGAGCTGTATGCCCACCCCGGCAACCGCGTGGGCGTGATGCTGGAACTGAATTGCGAGACTGACTTCGTCGCTCGCAACGAGCAGTTCCGCGACCTGGCTCACAACCTCGCGCTTCATATTGCCGCCGCCGCTCCGCGCTATCTGAATAAGGAAGACGTTCCCACCCAGGAATTGGATCGTGAAACGTCGGTGCTGAAGGCGCAGGCGCTGGCCGAGGGCAAGCCCGAAGCTGTGATTGAGAAGGTGATCTCCGGCCGCATCGCCAAGTTTTATGAGGAGATGTGCCTGATGGAGCAACCCTTCATCAAGGACGAGAAGATCAAGATCAAGGAAATGATGACGGACGCCATCAGCTCGACAGGCGAGAACATCATCGTCCGCCGCTTTGCCCGCTACGAGCTGGGTGAAGCGCTGGAAGACTAATTCCTGTCGGCCAAGTGAGACCTGACGAGGCGGCGATATGGGGCTTATCTGACTGAAGCCTGCATCGCCGCCCGTCAGGTCTCGATAATATAAAAAGGAACGACGAACGATGGCCGATGTTCGATACAAGCGGATTCTGCTGAAGATGGGCGGGGAGGCGTTGGCCGGCCAGGGCGGCTTTGGCATCGATCCCGAACGTGCCAACGAGGTCGCCCAGGTGGTGAAGGACGTTCATGATTTGGGCGTCGAGATCGCGCTGGTTATCGGCGCGGGTAACTTGTGGCGCGGCTCAGTGGGCACGCAAGCCGGGATGGAGCGGTCAACGGCCGACCACATCGGCATGGTGGCCACGGTAATGAACGCGCTGGCGCTTAAGGACGTACTGGAGCGCGCCGGCGTCGTCACCCGCGTTCAGACCGCGTTTGAGATGCGCACGATTGCCGAGCCTTACATCCGGTTGCGGGCCATTCGCCACATGGACAAAGGGCGCGTCGTGATCATTGCCGGTGGCACGGGTAACCCCTATTTCACCACGGATTCGGCCGGGGCATTGCGGGCTATGGAACTGGGTACCGAGGTACTGATTAAGGCTACCAAGGTCGATGCCATCTACGATGACGACCCCATGAAGAACCCCGATGCCAAGCCGTTTGCGAAGATTTCCTATCTTGATTTCCTGAGTATGCGTTTGCGCGTCCTCGATACCACGGCCGTATCCTTGTGCATGGAAAACAACATGCCTATCGTGGTGCTGGATTTCTGGCAAAAAGATAGCGTCAAGCGACTGGTGATGGGCGAAACGGTCGGAACCACAATATCGGGTGATGCCTAAGGTTTTCCTGTGGGCTATTTTCAGGTACATTTATGCCTGTCAAGCCCGACATCGAAAACGGAGGATCCAATGATTGCCGATGTTATGCAAGAAGCAAAGAATCGTATGAGCGGCGCGATCACGTCGTTGGAGTCTGACCTGTCCGCCTACCGTACCGGTCGCGCTTCTACCAAGCTGATCGAGCATTTGAAGGTTGAGCAATACGGCGTCGAGATGCAGCTGGTCCAGATGGCCGTTATCTCGGTGCCTGAGCCTCAGCAGTTGGCGGTTCGGCCATACGATCGCAGTTCGCTTAGCGCCATCGAGAAAGCGATCATGAAGTCCGATCTCGGCATTATGCCCAACAACGACGGCCAGGTGATTCGTCTCAATATCCCGCGATTGACCGAGGAGCGACGTCGTGACCTGACTCGTATCGTCGGCCGCCGCGTTGAGGAAGCCAAGGTCGCAGTCCGCAACGTGCGCCGCGATCTGAACCACGATCTCAAGGAATTGAAAGACGAAAAGCTCGTTTCCGAAGACGACTTCACGCGGGGGGAAAAGCAGCTGCAGGATATTACCAACTCTTTTATCACCCGGATTGAAGAGATCGGCCAGGCCAAAGAGGCCGAAATCATGGAAGTCTAGGGATGGCGCGACGCCGCGAAGTTCCACTCGATCTATCATCATTGGAAATGCCGAACCATGTCGCCATTATCATGGACGGCAATGGTCGTTGGGCGCGCAAGCGAGGACTTCCGCGACAGGCCGGTCATCGCGCCGGCGCCGAAAACCTGCGCCGCATCATTCGCGCCTGTGTCGAATTCAACATTAAAGTCCTTACGATCTATGCCTTTTCAACTGAAAACTGGGGGCGGCCGAAGAGCGAAGTCCAGGCGCTGATGAAGATCTTCGCTCGCGTTCTCGATCAGGAAACGGACGAGTTGAATGCTCAGGGCGTGTGCGTCCATCATCTGGGCGATTTGACCGGGGTTGACCCCAAGCTCCAGGAAAAGGTTCGCCGCGCGCTGGAATTGACGCGCAACAACGATCGTCTCATCCTCAATATCGCCTTTAATTATGGGGGGCGCGCCGAGATCCTGCACGCAGTTCGGCAAATGTTGGCCGACGGGATCCAGCCCGAAGATCTGAACGAAGAGCTTTTCAGCTCCTATCTTTTCACCAAGGGGTTGCCCGATCCTGATTTGGTCATTCGCACGAGCGGCGAACTGCGAATCAGCAACTTCCTTATCTGGCAGGCGGCCTATTCGGAGTATTACCCCACTCCGGCTCTCTGGCCTGATTTTGGCCGTGAAGATCTTTATGAGGCGATTGTCACCTTCAACAAGCGGGAGCGCCGCTATGGACTTGTCACAGATGCATCCTGATTGCGTTGCCTGATCCGATGTTCACGCAACGCCTGATTGTGACCCTCATTGTGGGGCCAGTGATGTTGATCGCCACCTATCTGGGTGGGTGGTATTTTTTCGCCCCGGTGTTGTTCCTGATGCTTGTGGCGGGGTGGGAATACGCCAATATCATGCGCGTGCTGGATCACAAGTTGCCGCTTTGGCTGTTGCTGCCGGCCATCACTCTACTGCTGGTGGGGGCGTGGCGGCCGGAGCTGAACCTGACGAATGTGACCCTTTTCCTGGGGACGTTCATCGGCCTCATCTATTGCCTGGCGCTCTTTGAGAGGGGGAATACCCTTGATGCGGCTCTGAACTGGTTCGCCCTCATCGCGGGCATCATCCTTTTGGGGTGGGTTGGCAGTCATTTCTTTCTCTTGCGCGGCTTGCCGGAGAACGGATGGCAATGGACGACTGTGGCGCTCATGGGCATCTGGTCGGCCGATATGGCCGCATACGCTGTGGGAAAGTGGATGGCCGGACGATGGGGATTGGGGCGACACCCTCTGGCCCCACGTCTCAGCCCCAAGAAGACGGTCGAAGGATATGTCGGCGGCATCGTGGCTGGAACGGGTATCGCTATCGCCACGGCCGCGGTTCTGGGCCTGTCGCTTGCTTTGGCGGCCATTGCCGGGCTGGCGGTCAGCATCCTGGGTCTGTTCGGCGATTTGAGTATTTCGATGCTCAAGCGAGAGGCCGGAATAAAAGACTCCGGCCGAATTTTCCCGGGGCACGGCGGAGCGCTGGACCGTTCGGATTCGCTGATCTGGGCCATCGCCATTGTCTACTATCTGGTCGTCTTTCTGGGGCCGCTCTTTCCATAGTGTGCCTCTCGGGCTTTATCATCCACTGAGTCAGATCTAAAGGAGCGCGGGCCATGACTACTGTGACCACCATTGAGCGTTTTATTCTTGATCGTCAGCCGGAGCATGCGCGGGGCGAGTTGACTTATTTGCTATATGACATCGCCCTGGCGGCCAAAATCATCGCCAGCAAGACCAACCGCGCCGGACTGGTGGACATCCTGGGCGAGGCCGGAGCCACGAATGTGCAGGGCGAGACACAGCAAAAGATGGATGTTTTTGCCCATAACATCGTTCGACAGCTCTGCGATCACACCGGCCGCCTATGCTTGATGGTGTCCGAAGAGCAGGAAGAGCCCCTCTATATCCCCGCGAAGTATGACAAAGGGAACTACGTCCTGGTCTTCGATCCGCTCGATGGCTCGTCGAACATCGATGTGAACGTGAGCATCGGCACTATCTTCGGCATCTACCACTGCCTCGATGAAAGCCGGCGCGGCCGCATTGAGGACGCTTTGCAGCCGGGCAAGGACCTGGTCGCGGCCGGTTATGTCCTGTATGGCTCCAGCACGATGCTGGTCTATAGCACCGGCGACGGCGTGCATGGTTTCACGCTCAACCCGGAATACGGCGAGTTCTTGCTGTCCCATCCTAACCTGACTTTGCCGGATCCGCCGGCTTATTACAGCGTGAACGTGGCCTATTACAATCGTTGGTCGCCCAGCGTTCAACGATTTGTAGATTGGCTTCATGGAACCGGTGAGGATGCGCCGAGCCTGTCGGCACGTTATATCGGGTCGCTGGTGGCCGATTTCCACCGCAATTTGTTGCGCGGCGGAATCTATTGTTACCCGGCAGAAAGTACCCGCGCTGACGGTAAGTTACGCCTTCTTTATGAGGCCGCACCGCTGGCCTTCCTGATGGAGCATGCGAATGGTTATGCATCCGATGGTCGCCGCCCGATCCTGGAGATAGTTCCGGAGCACCTGCATCAGCGAACGGCATTTTTTATTGGAAACCGGAAGCTTGTGGAACAAGCCGAACGCTTTATTCGTCAGGGAGTTGATGAAGCTGCGGTATCGGATTAGGTCGAGGTGGAGCGATTGATACCAACGTTTAGCTTATTGACCAGAGTATATTGACATGTTATACTACCCGCGTCCCACCTTATGGACCGCGCTGTGGGAAAGAAAAGCTCCCTCTATTGAAAGAAAACAAATAACGATATTTCTATCGAATTGCCCGGCTTGGCTTCCCTGTTCTTTATAACCCGTGGTTTATGACATCCAAGGATGTCGATATTCCCGATCGGCCTGTTGTGCGGGGGCAGTATCGCAGGAGTTGGGTTAGGCCAAAAACACACACTTTTGAACGAAGTTAAAATCTAACTTGTGGCATGCTTGTTCCGTATAGGGATTACGTGTGCCAAAGAGAAACAACGTATGGATATTGGTGATCTGGAAAGTAAAAAACTGAGCGAGCTGCGCGACATCGGCCGGGATATGAAAATTCCCGGTTATACCACGATGAAAAAGCAGGACCTTGTCTTTCGTATCATGCAGGCCG